>DASSGQ010000120.1:0-7392 GCA_035693385.1 Mycobacterium sp. | reverse complement strand
GACGCACCTGGATGTTGAGGCGGTCGACCGGGTCGTTGCTGGACGGTTCCAGCGCGGGGCCGGCGCCGAAAAACCCTCTGACTTCCTGTGCCGCCGCAACGACTGTGCGTGTTCGACGGAAGGTCACATCCGCGCTGCCTGACACCCACAGGACGACGCCGCCCAAGGGCATCGTCGCAGCGGGTGCTTCTCGGGTCGCCACGATATCGGAGGCGGCGATGTCGATGCTGATGGACAAGTCCTGAAGGCCCGGGTGCAGCCGGACCACCCCTTCTTTCGGCGATCGACCAACGTAGCCGGCCAATGCGATCACGTCGGCGACGTCAACGCCCTCGGCATCCATCCGAGCCAATTCCGCATTGATCGGGATGTCGGGCTTGTCCTCGGGTTTCTTCGCCGCCACGGCACACTCTCCTATTCACGTTCACTGTCACGCATTGGCCACACCGTCATCGGCAAACGATTCCATGCCGCATCGACGAGGGGAAGGAAAATGACTGATTCGGAACTAAGCGTTTGCCGTCCCTTAGGCGGCACAGCTCAGTCCGGACTGGGCTCGAAAGTGAATTTGTGTCACCTATGCTCGCGCAACACGTTAGGGAACGATCGCCAGGAACACGTAAGCGGCGAGCAATACCAGGTGCACCTCGCCCTGCAGCCGGGTGGCCCGGCCCGGGACCACGGTCAGCACGCTGATCACGACGGTCAGCGCAAACAACACAATCTGCGTGGGAGCAAGGCCGAGCAACAACGGCCCTTTTAGCCAAATCTCGGACAGCGCGATGGTCGGAATGGTGAGCCCGATGCTGGCCAGCGAAGAGCCATAGGCCAGGTTGAGGCTGGTCTGGATGCGGCCTTGCCGCGCCGCCCGCGCCGCCGCGAGCGTCTCCGGCAGCAGCACCAGGCTCGCGATCACCACGCCGACGAATGACTGCGGGAACCCGGCCGCTGACACCACATGCTCGATTGCCGGCGACTCTTGTTCGGCCAGACCCACCACCGCCACCAAAGCGAGCAGCAGCACCCCAAGGCTCCGCAACGCGGCCGAAGTGCTCGGCGGATCCGCGTGGGTTTCGTCCTCGAACAAGCCTTTCTGGCCCTTCTGCGCGACCGGCAGAAAGAAGTCGCGATGCCGCACGGTTTGCATGAACACAAACAGCAGGTAGAGCCCCAGTGAGGCGACCGCGGCGAAGATCAACTGACCGGGTGAGAACTCCAGGCCCCCATGGCTAGTGGTGAACGTGGGCAGCACCAGGCTGAGCGTCGCCAGCGTGGTGAGCGTGGCCAGCGCCGCCCCGCTGCCCTCGGCGTTGAACGTGGTCACGCCGTAACGCCGGGAACCAAGCAACAGCGACACGCCGGCGATTCCGTTCATGGTGATCATCACCGCGGCGAACACGGTGTCCCTGGGCAACGTCGCGGCCTCGTCCCCCCCGGACGCCATGAGCGCCAGGATCAGGGCCACCTCGATGATCGTCACGGCGGCTGCGAGCACCAGCGACCCGTACGGCTCGCCGACCCGGTGCGCGACTACCTCCGCGTGGTGTACCGCGGCCAGCACGGCACCGATGAGGAACGTCGCCTCCACCGCGATCAGCACCGGGCTGAGATGGCGGCCCCAGGCCGCCACCAGCGTGACGACGGCCAGCACCGGTACAACCACGGTCCACGAGCTCCAAGACGCGCGCTTTAGCATCGCCCGCCATTCTCATCGAAGTCAGCCGCGGGCGCGCCCCGAGCGAAGCGCCGCTGTCGGCAATTACGTGTCTTTCCCAGTCACCGCCTCAGTAGCATGCCTACATGCCCGAAACCGATGGCCTGAAAGAGGGGCAGGTCTTCGCCGGATACACCATCATTCGGCGTCTGGGGACCGGCGGCATGGGCCAGGTGTATCTGGCGCAGCACCCCCGGCTACCGCGCCGCGACGCCCTCAAAGTCTTGCCGGGCGAGCTGACCGCGAACGATGAGTTTCGCCAACGTTTCAACAGGGAGGCCGACCTGGCCGCGAGCCTGTACCACCCGCACATCGTCGGCATCCACGACCGTGGCGAATACCAGGGGCAATTGTGGATCTCGATGGACTACGTGGAGGGTACGGACGCCGCGAAATTGCTGCGGACCCGCTTTCCGTCCGGGATGCCGAAAGCCGATGTCGTCGAGATCATCTCGGCTGTGGCCGACGCGCTTGATTACGCGCACTCGCGTGGCCTGCTGCATCGTGACATCAAACCGTCCAACATCCTGCTGACCGAAGCCAACCCGCGACGACGGATCCTGCTCGCCGATTTCGGCATCGCCCGGGAACTGGGCGACATCAGTGGTCTGACCGCGACGAACATGCTGGTGGGCACCACCGCATACTGCGCGCCCGAACAACTGCAGGGTGCGGATCTGGACGGACGGGCCGACCAATACGCGCTCGGCTGCACCGCCTTTGACCTGCTGGCCGGGTCCGCCCCGTTTGACCATTCCAACCCGGCGGTGGTCATCACTCAGCATTTGTCCGCGCCTCCGCCGCACATCAGCACGCGCCGACCCGAGCTGGCCTCCCTCGACGGCGCGATCGCCAAAGCACTCGCCAAAAAGCCCGAAGACCGTTACCCGACATGCGCCGATTTCGCGGCGGCACTCGGTAGCCAGATCGACACGGCCGCCGCCCACCGGGCGGCCGCACCGACGGCGATCAGCGCGGCGCCGATGACGCTGAGCGCCGCACCGACGGAAGTGATCGCGGCACCGGCGAGCACACCATCAGCCTCGCCAAAAGCGCGGGGCAGCTGGCGGGGACCGGCAATTGCCGTCGCTGCGCTCGTCTTGGTCGCCCTGCTCGCGGTGAGCGCCTACGCCGGGGTTCGCATGCTCGACGCCCGGGCCGGCCAGCACAACGGCGGGAGTTCCCCTTCGCAGTTGGTCGCACCGCCGCCAGGGCAGGCCGTGCCGCCGCCGTCAACGCCGGCCATCCCGCTGTCCAGCCAGATCACCGATCAATCGGGTGTGCTCGGCCCGCTCGAGCACGACGCTGTGAACCGAGCACTCACCAAGCTCTACAACGGGCAGGGCACGCGTCTCTGGGTCGTGTACGTCAAGAACTTCAACGGCCTCAAGCCGCTGAGGTGGACCGAGGACACTATGCGCGCCAACAATTTCACGGATTCCGATGCCCTGCTGGCCGTGGCCACCGACCAGCCGGCCTTCTCCTTCCGGGTGCCGAACGCGGTGATCGCCGGAAGGGCGATAGATCTCGACACGATTCGCCGCGACCGCATCCAGCCGGCTGTGTCCCGCCACGAATGGGCACGCGCGGCGATAGTGGCGGCCAACGGATTGGATGTCGCGCCCAGCTAAGCCCGCTAACGTTCGGGTTGCAGCAGCACGTCTGCGTCGAAGCAGCTGTGGTCGCCGGTATGGCACGCGCCGCCAACCTGGTCGACCGTCAGCAGCACGGTGTCGCCGTCGCAGTCCAGCCGTACCGAGTGGACGTGCTGCGTGTGGCCGGACGTCGCGCCCTTGATCCACTGTTGGGCCCGGGAGCGCGAATAGTACGTCGCCTCACGGGTTTTCAGGGTGCGGGCCAGCGCCTCGTCGTCCATCCAGGCGACCATCAGCACGTCGCCGCTGCCACGCTCCTGCACAACGGCCGCGACCAGTCCTTCGGCATTGCGCTTCAGGCGCGCGGCGATGTTCGGGTCGAGCGTCATCGCACCGTGATCCCTTCGGCGGCCATCGCGGCCTTCACCTGCCCGATCGTCAGCTCGCGGAAGTGAAAAACGCTGGCCGCCAACACCGCATCCGCACCGGCGGCGACCGCGGGGGCGAAATGTTCGGCGGCGCCGGCCCCACCGCTGGCGATCACCGGCACCGTGACCGCCGCGCGGATCGCACGCAGCATCGGCAGGTCGAACCCGGCTTTGGTCCCGTCGGCGTCCATCGAGTTCAGCAGGATCTCGCCCACCCCGAGATCGGCGCCGCGAGCCGCCCACTCGACGGCATCGATACCGGTGCCGCGGCGACCTCCATGGGTCGTCACCTCCCAGCCCGACGGTGTCGGCGCGGACCCCGCGGGCACGGTGCGTGCGTCAACGGACAACACGATGCACTGGGAACCGAATTGCGTTGCCATTTCCCCCAAAAGCTCGGGGCGCGCGATGGCGGCGGTATTGACCGACACCTTGTCGGCGCCTGCCCGCAGCAGTGTGTCGACGTCGGCCACCGTGCGCACGCCGCCACCGACCGTCAGCGGGATGAACACCTGCTCGGCGGTGCGGCGCACCACCTCCAGCATCGTTGCCCGGCCCGACGACGACGCGGTCACGTCCAGAAAGGTCAGCTCGTCGGCGCCCTCGGCGTCGTAGGCGGCGGCCAATTCCACCGGATCGCCTGCGTCCCGAAGGTTTTCGAAGTTGACCCCCTTGACCACCCGCCCGGCATCGACGTCCAGGCACGGGATCACCCGCACGGCAAGGCCGGTGTCGGCGTACATCTCAGTAATCCTCCGGTTTACCTACGGCACACAGGATCTCGAGGACCTCGCCGTGTACGCCGGGCGCCGCGGCGAGCACCGACCGCGATGCCGGGGTCCACGGTTTGCCGGCCAGGTCGGTGACAATGCCACCCGCGGATCTGACCTGCGCCACCCCGGCGGCGTGGTCCCAGACATGGCCACCGAAAGTGATTGCGGCACCCAGGATTCCATCGGCAACGTAGACCAGGTCAATCCCGGTGGAGCCGTGCATGCGCAGTCGCGAACACACCCGGCTGAGATCTTCCAGCACCGCGAGCCGATAGCGTCCCGGGAATCGGCCGCGCGAGTCAGCGCTGAATGTTCCGACCCCGACCAGGCTTTCGGCCAGCTCCGCGGGACGCAGCGTTGGTTGCGGTTTGCCGTTTTTCAGCAGCGGGCCGCCCGCGACGGCGGTGTAGCGCTCGTCGGTGAACGGCAACCAGGTAAGGCCTGCCACGGGTTCGCCCTGGTGGAGCAGCGCCAGCAGGATCGCGGCCATCGGAGATCCGGCGGCATAGTTGAACGTGCCGTCCACGGGATCCAACACCCACACCCAGGCCGAGTCGACGTCCGTGCCGCCGAATTCCTCACCGTGCACGCCGATTCCGGTGGCCGCTTCTAACGCGGCAACGACTTGACGCTCGATGGCGAGGTCGACTTCGGTGGCGAAATCGTTGCCCTTCTTGGTTACCGCCGAATCGGCGCGGTGACCCGCCAGGAATCGCGGCACGGCGGCGTCGAGCACCGCTGATGCCTGGTCAACCAAAGGGGACACCAGCGCGTTGAGATCCATTGCGCCTACGCCTTTACCGCGGCCAGCGCCTGCGGCAGGGTGAACCGCTCCGCATAGAGGGCCTTGCCGACGATGGCGCCCTCGACCCCGCGGCCGGTCAGGGTCGCGAGGTTTGCCAAGGCGCGCAGGTCATCGAGGCTGGATACTCCGCCGGATGCGATCACCGGTGCTTCGGTGCGATCGGCCACCCGGGCCAGCAGGTCGAGGTTGGGCCCGCCCAATGTGCCGTCCTTGGTGACGTCGGTCACCACGTACCGCGAACATCCTTGACTATCAAGGCGTTCCAGCACGTCCCACAGATCGCCACCGTCGGTTTCCCAGCCGCGTCCGCGCAGCCGGTGCTCGCCGCCTGGATTTCCCGGATCGATCTGAACATCCAACCCGACGGCGACCTTGTCGCCGTGCTCGCTGATCGCCCTCGCACACCACTGCGGGTTCTCGAGGGCAGCCGTTCCCAGGTTGACCCGCGCGCAACCGGTGGCCAACGCCGCGGCCAGCGAATCGTCGTCGCGGATCCCGCCGGACAGCTCCACGTGCACGTCAAGCTTGCCCACCAGCTCGGCGAGCAGTTCGCGGTTGGAGCCGCGACCGAACGCGGCGTCCAGGTCGACCAGATGGATCCACTCGGCCCCGTCGCGCTGCCAGCCCAGGGCGGCGTCCAGCGCTGAGCCGTACTCGGTTTCACTGCCGGCCTTGCCTTGGACGAGGCGCACGGCGCGACCGTCGACCACGTCGACGGCCGGTAATAAGATCAGCGGCATTTTCACAGTCCCTCGACCCAGTTGCTCAGCACGGCCGCGCCCGCGTCGCCGCTCTTTTCGGGATGGAATTGGGTTGCGGCCAGCGGGCCGTCCTCGACCGCGGCCAAGAACGGCACCTGGTGGGTCGCCCACGTCAGCACCGCCGCCGAGGACCCTTCCCAGCGCTGCGCGGCGTAGGAGTGCACGAAGTAGAACCGGGCATTATCGTCCAGCCCTTGGAACAGCACGCTGCCCGGCCCGGAATCCACCACGTTCCAGCCCATGTGCGGGATCACCGGGGCATCCAGGCGGGTGACGGCGCCCGGCCAGAGCCCGCAACCCGTGGTCTCCACACCGAACTCGACACCGCGCGCGAACAAGATCTGCATGCCGACGCAGACGCCCAGCACCGGGCGTCCGGCGGCGGCCCGCTCGGCGATGATCCGCTCCCCCGAGATCTTGCGCAGGCCCGTCATGCACGCCTCGAACGCGCCGACGCCGGGCACCACCAGACCGTCGGCGGCCGCGGCGGCGTCGGCATCGGCGGTCACCTCGACGGAGGCGCCGACCCGCTGCAGCGCGCGCTGGGCCGACCGCAGGTTACCGGAGCCGTAATCTAGAATTACAACCGATTTCCCCGTCACAGAACACCTTTGGTGGACGGCACGCCCGATACACGCGGATCGGGTTCGACCGCCTGACGCAACGCGCGGGCCACGGCCTTGTACTGGGCTTCGGTGATGTGGTGCGGGTCGCGCCCGTACAGGACGCGCACGTGCAGCGCGATGCGGGCGTTCATCGCCAGCGACTCGAACACATGGCGGTTGATCACGGTGTGGTAAGGCACCGAGCTGCCCGCGATCGTGGTGTGCTGCAAGTGATCCGGCTCCCCGGTGTGCACGCAGTAGGGCCGGCCCGACACGTCGACCGCGGCGTGGGCCAGCGTCTCGTCCATCGGGATGAAGGCGTCCCCGAACCGGCGGATGCCCTTCTTGTCGCCCAGGGCCTGCCCGAGCGCCTGACCCAGCGCGATGGCGGTGTCCTCGATGGTGTGGTGCCCTTCGATCTCCACATCACCCTTGGTGCGCACGGTCAGATCGAAGCTGGCGTGAGTGCCCAGCGCCGTCAGCATGTGGTCGTAGAACGGCACCCCGGTGTCGATGTCGACCTGCCCGGTGCCGTCCAGGTCGAGATCGATGACGATGTCGGATTCCTTGGTGCGACGCTCGATGCGCGCGCGACGCGTTGCAAGGCGTGGTTCGGTGGCTGTCACGAGGCTCCTACGGGGGTGGCTGGGGCCAATTCGGTGGCCGCGATTCGGGCGCTTGCCGCAAGGAACCCGTCGTTCTCGGCGGCCA
>DASSGQ010000119.1:0-3960 GCA_035693385.1 Mycobacterium sp. | reverse complement strand
CGCCAGGAATTTCGCGGCGCGGCCGGTGGGCGCGTCACCGGTGTCGCCGGGCTCGCGGATGGAGGCCTGGGTGTAGAAGTAGTCCGTGTAGTCCTCGTCGACCGGGGTCTGCCCGGTGACCTGGACGGTGGCCACCAGTTCGCTCGGGAAGCGGACGACCCCCAGCCCGAGCGAGTAGTTGTCGTAGACGATCTTGGCGTCGACGGGCCCCTGGGGGGTCAACCAGGTCGACGCGCGGCCACCGCCGAAATGGGCGTTGACGGTGGCGTGCAGGTGGTAGCCGGATGTCTCGAACGATGCCGTGGTGGCGGGGCTGGCGGCCTTGTGCACGTATTGGACGTGGTAGGGGTCGGCGGCGTTCTCGATGATCATTTGCGGGTGCACCTTGACCCGGTTGAGCATCTCGGTGTGCGGGTGCAGCGGGTAGTACTCGTTGGTTTCCAGCTCGGGCAGCACCGGTGGCTGCCAGTAGGGCGCACGGCCATGCCGTTCGTGCCAGGCGAGGATGAAGCCGTACCACTGGACGCTGGGATAGGTGCGGATCCGGACGTTGGTCTTGCAGCCGATCTTGCTGTACGGAATCAGCGCGTTGGTGCCGTCACCGCGCCAGCGCCAGCCGTGCCAGGGGCAGACGATGTTTTCGCCTTCCACCGTTCCGCCCACGCCCAGGTTGGCGCCGAGGTGCTGACAATAGGCCTCCATGACGTGCACCTGGCCGGACTCGGTGCGGAACAGCACCAACTCCTGACCGAAGTAGTGCGCGCGCTTCACCTCACCGGCCGGTAGGTCGGATGCGAAGGCGACGATGAACCATCCCGTCGGGAACCGGTAGGTCGACAGCGCGATGCCGGACGGTCCGAACTCACGTTCCGATGCATCTCCGGACGAATCCGGCGCCGACTCCGAAACTGTGTGGTTCACCAGCACTCCGTATCCCGCCTGGACCAAGGTGAGCCGACCGCATCTGGGCCGCCCTCGATTCACCGCGGTTCGACGACTAGGTCTATTTTTACTATTTTAGGTATTGAACGTCAACGCGGCGCCGCCGGCTCCGACGTGGTGTTCGGGCAGAGCGGGGCTTTCGATGACGGCTGCGGCAGTGGACCTCTCCGATTCCGCCTTGTGGCGCAACGGCTTTCCCGACGAGATGTTCACCGAGCTGCGCAGCACCAGGCCGCTGTTCAGGCACGACCTGACACCCGGTGTGACTCGGTTATTTTCCGGATCCGTCCGCCGCGAATTCTGGGTGACCACCAAGCACCGGCACGCGGTCCGGCTGCACCGCGACGCCGAATCCTTCACCGCGGTCGACGGACCCCTCATCCAGCCGGTCGGAATGTTCTCGTCGTATCCGACGATCATCAACATGGACCCGCCGGGCCTGAACAGACGGCGCAAGCTCATCTCCAACGCCTTCAACCCGCGTGCGGTCGCCAAACTCGAGGAAGGCATCCGGTCGCGTGCGGCGCGGATGATCGACAAGCTGCTCGCCGACGACGGCGGCGACTGGATCTCCGACGTTGCCGACGCCCTGCCGATGACGGTCATCGGCGACATCATCGGCATACCGGAATCCGACCGGCCGCGGATCTTCGATTGCCTGGACCGCATCTTGAAGGCCCGCTCACCCGAGGCGGGGCTGAGTCGGCAGCAGGAAATCGATCTGTACGCCAACATCTTTGGCTACGCAATGGAGCTCACCGCAGACAAGCGACGCACTCCCGCCGACGACATCTGGAGCACACTCGCGTCCGCGGTGATCGTCGGCGAAGATGGTGCGCAATTCAGCCTGCCCACCAACGAACTCGAGTTCTTTTTCTTTGTGCTGGCGTTCGCCGGCAGTGACACCACCAAGAATGCGTTGGCCGCCGGACTGCAGGCGTTCGTCGAGAATCCGGAGCAGATCGAGCGTTACCGAGCGCAGGAAGCATTGCGCCCCAGCGCCGTCGAGGAGGTGTTGCGCTGGGCATCACCGGTGGCGTACTGGACACGGACCGCGAAGGTCGATACCGAGATGGATGGTCAGTGCATCGCCCAAGGTGAACGAGTGGTGTCGATGCTGCGTTCGGCGAACCGCGACGAGGAGGTGTTCTCCTCGCCGTTCAGCTTCGACATCGGCCGTCAGCCCAACCCGCAGGTGGCCTTCGGAGGCGGCGGACCGCATCACTGCCTGGGCGCCACGCTGGCGCGCACGGAACTCCGCGCGGTGTTCGACGAACTGTTGCTCCGATGCGATGACATCGCGCTCGGTCCGGCCAAAGCGGCTCATCCGAACCTGCTCACCAACATGTCGATCTATGACGCGATGTCGATACAGCTGACGGAGCGGCGATAGGTCAGTAGGGCGCCGGCGAGTCGCCGAATGCGGCGAATACCGCCAAAGGATCCAGATAGTCGCGCCAGTGCACAATCTTGCGGTCCGCGATGGTGATCACCGAGATGAAGCGGTTGACATACCGCGCGCCCGTGCCCACTACCGTGCCGTGCATCGTGTACTCGAGCACCACGACGGATTTCTCGGGGTCGTAATAGCGATACACGTCGCTGCTGCCACTCTGGACGATCGAATCGCCGTAATCGGCGTAGAGTTCGGCCAGCGCTTCTCGCCCTTCGATTCTGCGCGGGTAGTCCGGGACGGTGATGACGTACTCCACCACAACGTCCTCGGCGTGCATATCGAAAAAATCGGTCCCATCGACCAAACCCTCGAGGCCCTCCGCGACAACCTCGAAGTACGGCCGCATCGCAGCGTATTTCGCCATGTCCCGCGACGCCATGGACGCCCCCCATTCATCGGCTGCATTGGTCTGCGTCGACACTAAACCGCGGTACCGACACATCCTCGGCCGCCTGCACTGCCGACGCCACGGACACCGCAGCCGGTGGCTGACCGCGCAGCGATGAGCTGATCAGCCCTGTAGCCGCAGCGCGGCCTTCGGGCACTGGTCCACCGCGGCTCGAACGTCGATCTCCAGGCGCGGCGGCACCGGGCCGTCGGCGATCTGGACCACGTCGGCGTCGCCCAGTTCGAATACGTCCGGAGCGAGTGACTCGCAGAAACCGTTTGCCTCACACAAGTTCTCGTCGACCGTCACGCGCATCAGACCACCTCCTCACCCATTTTGAGGCCCTTCCAGGCCGCATTTTTTCAAAAGCCCGCTATTTGCCGAGGCCCGTCGGCCGGGTCCCGATCACTCCGGCGCCCGCCAGGTTCACCAGTTCCTCTTCGGTCAGCCCGCACCGATCACGCAATACCTCCCCATTGTGCTCGCCGAGCTTGGGTGGCGGCCGTCGCAGCCACCTGTCCTGCCCGGCCAACCTGGCGAATGGCGGACAGGGGTACAGGCCGGCGCCGGTGCTCGGGTGGTGCAGGGCTTCGAAGAACCCGCGATCGCGCAGTTGAAGATTCTCGGTCACCAGTGACGGCGATACCACGGGGGCAGCGGGAATACCCGCGCCGGCCAACCGCCGCACCGCCGCATCCAGCGGTTGGTCGGCGAACCAAGCCGCCAGTCGGCCATCGATCTCGTCGGCTCGCTCGCGCCGCCCACCCACGGTGGCCAGGCTCTCGTCACACCAGTGCGGTCGATCCATCAGCTCGACCAGCGCATGCCACTGCCGGTCGTCGCGCACGGTGACCGCGATCCAGTCGTCGTCCGAGCCCGCGCACCGGTACAGGTTCTGGATCGACTCACCGTGACCGCGGTTGCCCCGACGGCCCAGAGTCACGCCGAAGACCTCGGATTCGATCGCCTGGATCGCGGTCACGTTCAGGACCGATTCCAGCATCGGCAGCTCGACCAATTGGCCCGATCCGGTGCGTTCGGCGAAGTCCAACGCGGCCAGAACGGCGAACGCGGCGTGCACTCCCGCCAGCGGATCACAGGCTCCCCGCGGAGCCACCGGCGGCGCGTCCGGCAGCCCGGTCACCCAGGCCAGGCCCGCGATCTGCTCCATGGT
>DASSGQ010000118.1:0-2024 GCA_035693385.1 Mycobacterium sp. | reverse complement strand
GTTCGTTGGGATCGGGTTGCTCCACCAGCCGCCAGCCGTATTGGGCGAGGAACTCCGCGACCTCGTCGGGCTGTAAGCCGAAGTGCCACAGTTGATGGCGCTGGCGAACATCGCGGTACAGCGTGCGGGTGCCGTACCGATTCGTCCCGTCGATGAAATCCCTGCGGACGTAGGTGAACGACAGCCGGCTGCCGGGGGCGGCCGCCCGCAATCCGCCCAACGTCCGCCGGACGGTTTTCTCGGACAGGTATTGGGTCAGGCCCTCGCAGATGAAGAAGGTTCGGTAATCGGTGTGATAGCCGTGCTCGGTCAACGAGGTCAGCAAGTCGTCGCGCTCGAAGTCCAACGCCACCAACCGAACCGACAGCGGCGCCCCACCCAGCACCCGCCGGACGGTCTTGGCCTTGCGGGCGATGTTGACCGGCAGGTCTACCTCGAAGATCGGGATGCGGACTTGGCGTGTCAGCAGGTACGCACGGGTGTCCAATCCCGCACCGAGGATGACGACCGAGTCGATGTCTCCGATCGCTTCTTCGAGCTTGTCGGCGATGAAACGCTTGCGGCAAGCCAGGCTGGCCCACAGCCCGCGGCCCGACCACTCCGACGCGCGGATCATCAGGTTGCGAACCGGTACCGAACGGGTGGCGGCGACCAGCCCTCGCATCGGGGCCGGCAGGAACAGCTCCGCGAGGTCGTCGTCCACCAGGCGGCGCCCGGGTGGCTCGTTTTGTTCGACGGCGGCCAACACCATCGGGCCAAAGGCGGTCTGTGCAACGGGATTTCGTGCCATGAGCTATTTCTTGTTCAGAAAGCCCGCATCGACCGGCAAGGTGACGCCGGTGATGTAGCGAGCCTGGTCGGACACCAGCCATGCCACCGCGTTGGCGATGTCATCGGATTGCATAACCTGTACCGGCAGCGCGTTGCCCATGTCGGGCGGTGAATCGGACTCGGCGACCAACCGGGCGAGCCACTGCCGGGTGAACTCGTTGTTGATCATCGGGGTGTCGACACCGGACGGATGTATCGAGTTGACCCGGATGCTGTGTCGCGCGAGCAGATTCGCATACACGCGCATCAACCCGACCACCCCGTGTTTGGCGGCGGCATAGCCGATGGAGCCGGCGTCGGCGCTGCCGACGCCGGCCAGTCCCGCGGCCGAACTGATCAGCACGATCGAGCCGCCACTGCCTTGCGAGACCATGGTCGGTATCGCCGCCTCCACGGTGTGGAACACGCCGGTCAGGTTGACGTCGATGACGTCGCGCCAGCCGTCGGGACCCGACTGCATGGGCGCGATACCGGCGTTGGCCACGACGATGTCCAGGCGGCCGAACTCGTCGAGGCCCGCCTGCAACGCGGCCGCCAGCGACGCGCGGTCGCGCACGTCGGCCTGTCTTGCCACGATGCGCGAGCCGGTGTCCTCGACGAGCTTGACCGTGGCCGCCAGGTCGTCGGGCGTGGCCAGTGGATAGGGCACGCTGGCGATCTGCTCGCACAGGTCGACCGCGATCACGCCGGCGCCGTCGGCGGCCAGTCGCACCGCGTGTGCGCGGCCCTGGCCGCGCGCGGCGCCGGTGATGAGCGCGACTTTGCCGTTCAGGGGCCGGCCCATTAGGCGCGCAGCTGTCCCTTGTCCGGATCGCCCGCGGGAACCGGCTGCAGCATCTTGATGTCCGGGGCCCCGGCCAGGTGCTCGCCGGCCGCCGCGAACATCTTGGTGATCGCCGGGGCGCCGCTGTGGGTCTTGAGCGCTTCGGGGTCGGCCCATTGCTCGACGAAGACGAAGGTGTCGCCCGTTTGATGCAGCGAGTACAGCTGGCAGCCCGGTTCGTCGTGCACTTCCTCGACCGCGCGAGTGAGGATGTCACGGACGGTGTCGACCGATTCGGGTTTGACGGTCAGGGTGGCGACGACGACGACGGGCATGTTAGGGCCTCCTGGGAACTCCGGGGATGGGTGACGGCGTGACGTTCGTCACCCGTTGCCACCCTACTCACGCTCGGTTGCGATCGATCGGTCAC
>DASSGQ010000117.1:0-4356 GCA_035693385.1 Mycobacterium sp. | reverse complement strand
AAGGTGATCGGCGAATTCGTCGACCATCTCGGCCTGGACGACTACCTGACGATGGGCCAGGACTGGGGTGGGCCGATCAGCATGGCGGTCGATGTGGAGCGCGCCGACCGGGTGCGCGGCGTCATCTTGGGCAACACCTGGTTCTGGCGAGCGGACGAGCTGACGACGAAGATCTTCAGCCTTGTGATGTCGAGTCCCCCCATGCAGTGGGCGATTCTGCAGCGCAATTACTTCGTGGAGCACCTGATCCCGCTAGGAACGGCACACCGGCTCAGTGCCGTGGTGATGGAGCACTACCGAGCCGTGCAGCCAAGCCCGAGCACGCGCAAGGGCGTGGCCGAGATGCCCAAGCAGATTTTGGCCGCCCATCCCCTGCTGACGCGGCTCGGCCGCGAAGTGCCGGCCAAGCTGGGTGCCAAGCCCGCCCTGTTGGTGTGGGGCATGAAGGACTTCGCGTTTCGGCCCGGCCCGACGCTCCCGCGGATGCGGGCGGCGTTTCCGGATCACGTCCTCGTCGAACTGCCCGAGGCCAAGCACTTCATCCAGGAGGACGAACCCGGCCAGATCGCCGCGGCGATCGTCGAGCGCTTCGGCTGACGGACTGCGGGACGCCTCAGGCGAAGGCTTCCACCGGCGGGCACGAGCAGACCAGGTTGCGGTCGCCGTAGGCGCCGTCGATGCGGCGCACCGGCGGCCACACCTTGGGCCGGAAGGCCTTGCCGAGCGGATAGGCCGCCTCTTCGCGGGTATAGGGATGATCCCAGTGGGAGACCACCAGGCACTCAGCGGTGTGTGGCGCCCCCCGGAGCGGATTGTCGTCAACCGGCCACTCCCCCGCGCCGACGCGGTCGATCTCGCTGCGGATGGCGATCATCGCCTCGCAGAACGCGTCGACCTCGGTCAGCGTCTCACTCTCGGTGGGTTCCACCATCAGCGTGCCGGCCACCGGGAAGCTCATGGTGGGCGCGTGAAACCCGTAGTCCGCCAGGCGTTTTGCGACATCGTCGACCGTCACTCCGGTGGACTTGGTGATACCGCGCAGGTCCAGGATGCACTCGTGGGCGACCATGCCGTTGTCACCGGCGTACAGCACCGGGAAGTACTCGTCGAGGCGTCGGGCAATGTAATTGGCCGAGGTGATCGCGGTCAGCGAGGCGGCCCGCAGGCCGTCGGCGCCCATCATCCTGATGTAGGCCCAGGTGATCGGCAGGATCGACGCCGAGCCGTACGGCGCCGACGACACCGGATGACCCTCCGGCAGTTCGGGTGCATACGGGTGTCCGGGCAGGAATGGTGCCAGATGCGAACGGACCGCCACCGGACCGACGCCCGGGCCGCCGCCGCCGTGCGGGATGCAGAACGTCTTGTGCAGGTTCAGGTGGCTGACGTCCCCGCCGAACTTCCCCGGCCGGGCCAGGCCGACCAGCGCGTTGAGGTTGGCCCCGTCGACGTACACCTGGCCGCCGGCGTCATGCACGGCCGCGCAGATGTCGGCGATGTCGTGCTCGTACACGCCGTGGGTGGACGGGTAGGTGATCATCAGCGTTGACAGCTTCTCGGTGTGTTCACCGACCTTGGCGCGCAGGTCGTCCAGGTCGACATCGCCGTTATCGTGGCAGGCCACCACGACCACCCGCATGCCGGCCAACGCAGCCGATGCCGCGTTGGTGCCGTGCGCGCTGGACGGGATCAGGCAGATGGTGCGGTGCGGCTCGCCGCGGCTGGCGTGGTAGTCGTGGATCGCCAACAGGCCGGCGTACTCGCCTTGCGATCCGGCGTTGGGTTGCAGCGAGACAGCGTCGTAGCCGGTGATGGCCACCAGCCAGCTCTCCAGATCGGCGATGAGGCGACGCAGTCCAGGGATGTCGGACGCCGGGGCGAACGGGTGCTGGCGGGCGAATTCCGGCCAGGTGACCGATTCCATTTCCGCGGCGGCGTTGAGTTTCATCGTGCACGAGCCGAGCGGAATCATGCTGCGGTCCAAGGCGATATCCTTGTCCGCCAACGTGCGCAGGTAGCGCATCATCGCCGTCTCGGTGCGGTATTGGGTGAATGCGGGATGTGTCAGGAAATCCGACGTGCGGGTCGCGATGTCGGCAGCGGCCGGCTCGCGGGCCGCAAAAGTGGAAGCCACCCCGAAGGCGTCCAGGACAGCCGCCACGTGGGCGCCGGTCGTGGCCTCGTCGCAGGCCACCGACACGTGATCGGCGTCGACGCGCCACAGGTTGATCCCGTTGGCCTTGGCCGCGGCCACCACCTCGTCCGCTCGCCCCGGCACCCGGGCCAACACCGTGTCGAAGAACGCGTCGTGTGCCAGCGCGTCGCCCAGCGCGGCGGCGATGGTCGCGGCGTGGGAGTGCACCCGGCGAGCGATCTCGGTGAGACCGTCCGAGCCGTGATAGCTGGCGTACATCGCGGCCATCACCGCCAGCAACACCTGCGCGGTGCAGATGTTGCTGGTCGCCTTGTCGCGGCGGATGTGCTGCTCGCGGGTCTGCAGCGCCAGCCGGTAGGCCGGCGAACCGTCGGCATCCAGCGACACTCCGACCAGCCGTCCCGGCAGCTGACGGGCGTGCTTGGTGTGCACCGCGAGGTAGCCGGCGTGCGGCCCACCGAATCCCATTGGCACACCGAACCTTTGGGTGGTACCAAACGCGACGTCGGCAGCGATCTCGCCGGGCGGCGTGAGCAGCGTCAGCGCCAACAGGTCGGCGCCGATGGCCACCAGTGCGCCACGGTCGTGCGCCTGCGCCACCAAAGCGGACCAGTCGGTGATCCGGCCGCTTGCGCCCGGCAGCTGCGTGATGACGCCGAAGAACTCGCCGTCCGGCAGGCCGTCACGCAGGTCGGCGGTGACGATCTCGATGCCCAACGGCTTGGCCCGGGTGGCCAGAATGGCTGCAGTCTGGGCGAAGACATCGCCGTCCACGGCGAGCCGTTTTGACGTGCCGCGAGCTGCGCGGTGCATCAGCGTCATGGCCTCGGCGGCGGCGGTGCCCTCGTCGAGCATCGACGCGTTGGCGACTTCGAGGCCGGTGAGGTCGGCCACCATGGTCTGGAAGTTCAGCAGTGCTTCCAGCCGGCCCTGGCTGATCTCCGGCTGGTAGGGCGTGTAGGCGGTGTACCAGGCGGGGTTCTCCATGATATTGCGCAGCAACACCGGCGGTGTGAGCGTGTCGTAATAGCCCTGCCCGATCATCGACACCGCCACGGTGTTGGAATCGGCCAGCGCCCGCAACTCGGCGAGCGCCTCGGCCTCGCTGGCGGCGGGTGGCAATGTATCAAGACCGGGCGCGGCACCGCTGTCGGTGAGCTTGTCGAGAATGCCCGACGGGATCGCCTTGGATGCCAGCTCTTCGAACGAGTCGACACCGATGACAGCAAGCATGGCCGCGATGGCCTGGCTGTCCGGGCCGATGTGCCGGGCTGCGAAAGTTGACTGGTCGGGCACTGGCGAAACTCCTGAGGTAGGCATGACAAAGGCAGAGGACTAGCGGCCCTCTCCCTCTGTCTTTACCTGTTCGCCAGGCGCCTGAGAGATTCGGCGCTAGGTACTACCTGAGCGCCTTTCCCCATCGGCGGGCGTGGACCGTTGCCGGTCTCCACCGCTTTCCAGAGGCGTCGTTAACTGTCGCGGTCCGGGTGCCTGAGAGGTTGACGGAGAGGTGTTGCTCCTTCGGCGTCCGTGACTGGCCGTCACGGAGCTCTCCCGCGCAAGTGCGACGCTTGGACTAGTTTACGCGGCCGTCTCCATTTCGCCGCGAGCGATCGCGTTTGCCCGACGCGGCAACGGTGCGGTGCTAGCCGATCTTGCGGTCGCGGTGCTTGCGCCGCGACGCCAGCTCGTCCTCAGGGGCGGCGATCGACTCGCCGCCGTCGGCGCGTTCACCGTGGAAGTCGGCGATGACGCCGGTCAGCTCGCGCATGGCGCCCGACACGGCGATGCCGAACACGCCCTGTCCGCCCTGCAGCAGGTCGACGACCTCTTCGGCCGATGTGCACTCGTAAACCGTGGTGCCGTCGGAGAACAGGGTGATGTTGGCCAGGTCCTGGACGCCGCGCTGGCGGAGATGGTCGACGGCGACCCGGATGTTGTGCAGCGAGATACCGGTGTCGAGCAACCGCTTGACGATCTTGAGAACCAGGATGTCCTTGAACGAATAGAGCCGTTGGCTGCCGGATCCGGCGGCGCTGCGGATCGATGGAACCACCAGCGACGTGCGGGCCCAGTAGTCCAGCTGGCGATACGTGATTCCGGCGATCTGGCAGGCGCTGGGCCCGCGGTAGCCGACCAATTCGTCGGGCACGGAGTCGTCGGGAAACAGCCCGGGTTGCACGGGCGCGCTGGCCACGGTG
>DASSGQ010000116.1:0-11188 GCA_035693385.1 Mycobacterium sp. | reverse complement strand
CGCGACCGATGGCGAATCACGTTCGTCGGCAGTGGATCTCGATCGGCCGCGCGCCGACCTCGACGAGGTCCGAGAGCGACACCTGCTCACCCTCGACGCGGGCCGGCAGGCCGCCGTCGCCAAGCGGCACAAGCAAGGTCGCCGCACCGCCCGGGAGAACATCGACGACCTCGTCGATGCGGGCAGCTTCGTCGAGTACGGCGCGCTGGCCATCGCCGCGCAGCGCAGCCGGCGCTCGGAAGAGGACCTGATCGCCAACACCCCGGCCGACGGACTGATTGCCGGCCAGGCCACCATCGGCGCGGATCGCTTCGGGCGAGCCGCGGCCGAGGCGGTCGTGGTGTCCTACGACTACACGGTGCTCGCGGGGACTCAGGGCATGCGCAACCATGCCAAAACCGACCGTGTCTTCGACCTGGCCACACGGAAAGACCTGCCGGTGGTGCTGTTCGCCGAGGGCGGTGGTGGCCGACCCGGGGACACCGACGTCGGCGGCGCCGCCGGGCTGGACGTGCCGACCTTTCGGATGCTGGCCGGGCTGAGCGGCCGGGTGCCGCTGGTGTCGATCGTGTCCGGCCGTTGCTTCGCCGGCAACGCAGCGCTGGCCGGGGTGTGCGACGTGATCATCGCGACCCCGGACGCCAACATCGGGATGGGCGGGCCGGCGATGATCGAGGGCGGCGGACTCGGGGTGTACCCGCCGGAGGCGATCGGGCCGATCGACGTGCAGCGACGCAACGGCGTGGTGGGCCTCGTCGCCCGCGACGAGGCGCACGCGGTGTCACTGGCCAAGCGGTATCTGTCGTACTTTCAGGGCAACTTGCAGAACTGGTCTGCGCCGGATCCGCGGCTGGCGCGGCATGTGGTGCCGGAGAACCGGTTGCGGGCCTACCACGTGCATCGGGCAATCGAGTCGATCGTCGACGTCGGCTCTGTACTGGAGCTGCGGCCGGAGTACGGCGTGGGAATCGTCACCGCACTCGTCCGCGTCGAGGGTGTGGCTTACGGGCTGATCGCCAACAGCACCCACCATCTCGGCGGCGCGATCGACGCCGAAGCGGCCGACAAGGCCGGCGACTTTCTCGCCCTGTGCGAGTCGTTTCGGTTGCCGGTGGTCTCGCTGTGCGACACCCCCGGCTTCATGATCGGTCCCGACGCGGAAAAAGAGGCCGCGGTGCGCCGCTTCGGCCGGATGTTCGTGCTGGGGGCGCGGCTGAGCGTGCCGCTCGGAATGATCGTCTTGCGCAAGGGCTATGGGCTCGGCGCGATGGCGATGGCCGGCGGCTCCTTCCGCGCGCCGCAGTTCACCGTGGCCTGGCCGACCGGGGAGATCGGCGGCATGGGCCTGGAAGGCGCGGTGCGGCTCGGCTTCAGCAAGGAACTCGCCGCCGAACCCGATCCGGCCGAACGCCAGAACCTGTTCGACCGCCTCGTCGCGGCCGCCTACCAGCACGGCAAAGCGCTGCGGGCGGCCACCACGTTCGAACTTGACGACGTCATCGATCCGTCAGCCTCCCGGGCCTGGATTACCAGGTTGTCGGGAGACTGAGGATCGACCCGCTGTTATCCGTGACCGGAACCGCAGCCGACGCCCGGCAGACAGCCGGTGCCGCCCGGCACGCCGCCGGGACCGGCGAACTGGCCGCCGGAGCCGCAGCCGACGCCCGGGAGGCAGCCCTGGCCGCCCGGACCCCCGCCGGGCCCGCCGTTCTGGCCGCCGGATCCACAGTTGCCGTTGGCGTCGCAGCCGGCGCCGCCCGGGTCGTCCTTGATGACGACGTGCGTCTGCGCCGGGTTGGTCATCGCCGGACCGATAGCAAAGACATCGGCAGCGGCCGTTGGTGCGGCGGCGATCGCCGCGGCGACGGCCCCGGCGACCACCAATGGTTTCATGAGGGTTAGTTTCGCTAACATGCCTGACGCATACCACGTAGACACCCGTGCAAAACATCGTCTGCAAGATCGGGGTTCTCGCTGGCGCAGTCCGGCTTTCAATGCAGCAGAAGGCGGACCAAAATGACCGTACTGGACTTGACCGGCCGTACCGCGATCATCACCGGCGCCTCGCGCGGGATCGGGCTGGCGATCGCGGAACAACTGGCAGTCGCCGGCGCCAATGTGGTGCTCACCGCCCGCACGCAGGAGGCGGCGGAGGCGGCCGCGGCGCGGGTCGGTGAGCGGGCCCTCGGGGTCGGCGCTCACGCCGTCGACGAGGATGCCGCGCGACGCTGCGTGGATCTCACGCTGGAGCGCTTCGGCAGCGTCGACATCCTGGTCAACAACGCCGGAACCAACCCCGCGTACGGTCCGCTGATCGACCAGGACCACGCCCGTTTCAGCAAGATCTTCGACGTCAACCTGTGGGCGCCGCTGCTGTGGACCTCGCTTGTCGTCAAGTCGTGGATGGGCGAGCATGGCGGTGCCATCGTCAACACCGCCTCGATCGGCGGCCTGCACCAATCGCCGACGATGGGGCTGTACAACGCCACCAAGGCGGCGCTGATCCACGTCACCAAGCAACTCGCGCTGGAACTTTCACCGCGTGTCCGGGTCAATGCGATCGCTCCGGGAGTGGTTCGCACCAGGCTGGCCGAGGCGCTGTGGAAGGACCACGAGGACCCGCTGGCCTCGTCGATTGCGCTCGGGCGCATCGGTGAGCCGGCCGATGTGGCAAGTGCGGTCACCTTTTTGGTTTCGGATGCGGCGAGCTGGATCACCGGCGAGACGATGGTCATCGACGGCGGCCTGTTGCTCGGCCCGGCGCAGGGATTCCAGGTTCGACCCGAGGCCACGTAATGAGTTCGGCAGACGTCGCGGCCGACCTGCGGGCACGGGTGCGCGCACTGCTCGACGAACACGACCCGACCACCACCGACCCGCGGGAATTCCTTGGCGCGCGGTACGACGCGGGGCTTGCCTGGGTTTACCTGGCGCGGGGTTTCGGCGGGCTGGATCTGCCCCGGAAAGCTCAGGAACTCGTCGACGCCGAGCTCGCCGCCGCGGGTGCGCCGGCGGGCGGCACCGTCAAGAACTTCATCGGGATGGGCATGGCGGCGCCGACCATCGCGGCGTTCGGGACCGACGAACAGAAGCGGAAGTTCCTGCGCCCGTTGTTCACCGGCGAGCACGTCTACTGCCAGTTGTTCAGCGAGCCGGGCGCGGGGTCGGACCTCGCAGGGGTGGCCACCCGCGCGGTCCGCGACGGGGACGAGTGGATTGTCAACGGGCAGAAGGTGTGGACGTCGATGGCGCAGCACGCCCAGATGGCCATTCTGGTTGCGCGGACCGACCCGACCGTGCCCAAACACGCTGGGCTCACCTACTTTTTGTGCGACATGACGCAACCGGGTGTCGACGTGCGGCCGCTGCGGCAGATCACCGGCGAGGCGGAGTTCAACGAGGTGTTCCTGACCGACGTCCGGGTGCCCGACGCGAATCGGCTGGGCCCCGAAGGCGGCGGCTGGCGGGTCGCGACGACCACGCTCAACAACGAGCGGGTCGCCATCGGTTCGCGGCCCGGCGCGCCGCGCGAGGGCGGGATGATCGGCAAGGTCACCAAAGCCTGGCGCGATGAGCCGGGGTTGCGTGACCCCGCGATGCACGACGACCTGATGCGGCTATGGGTCGACGCGGAGGTGCTGCGGCTGGCCGGTGAACGGCTGCGACAACAAGCGCGAGCGGGTCAGCCCGGACCCGAGGGCGCCGGCATGAAGGTGGCCTTTGCCAAACTGGCGCAGGCCATTTCGAGTTTCGACCTCGAGCTGCATGCCGAGTCCGGGCTGCACTACGACGACTGGACCATGCGCAGAACCGAAGTCGTCGACCTGATCGGTCGTGAGCCCGGGTACCGGTACCTGCGGGCGCGCGGCAACTCGATCGAGGGCGGCACCTCGGAGATCCTGCGCAACACCATCTCGGAGCGGATCCTCGGCCTGCCGGGTGAACACCGCGTCGACAAAGACAGACCTTGGTCGGACTTGAACAAGTCGGTCTTGAACAAGTCGGACTTGAACAAGTCGGACCTGAACAAGGGGGGCCGATGACCATCGGCGACTTGCTGTACTCCGACACCGAGGAGGCGCTGCGCGACAGCGTCCGCCACCTGTTCGCCGAGCGGTGCCCACCCGAATCGGTTCTCCGGGCCTACGACCCTGTGCCACCAGACTTTTCGGGTGTCTGGCGGACGCTGGCCGCCGAGCTGGGGGTGGCCGGACTGCTGGTGCCCGAGTCGCTCGGCGGCGCCGGCGCGGGCGCCCGCGAGGCCGCGGTCGTGATGGAGGAGGTCGGCCGGGCCGTAGCGCCCGTGCCCTTCTTGTCCAGCGCGGTGCTGGCCACGGTCGCGCTGCTGGCTGCCGGTGACACCGAGACCGTGCCGGCGCTGGCCCAGGGTGAGCTCACCGCTGCGCTGGTGGTGCCGCTGTCCACCGCGCCGGGCGACCCGGTTGCGGGGGTGAGTGCGGCCGGTGGCGGACTGAGCGGCGAGGTAAGCAGCGTCGCGGGTGCCGGGGAAGCCGACGTGCTGGTGGTGCCGGTCGCCGGCCCGGACGGAGCCGAGCTGCATACCGTCTCCCGGACCGCGGCCGGTGTCGACGTGTCGCCCGTGCTGGCGTTGGATATGACGAGACCCCTTGCGAACGTGCGCTTCTCGGGCGCGGCGTCGACCCGGCTGGGCCCGGCGCACAACGCCGTGGCCGAAGCGCTGCAGAGCGGGGCGGCCCTGCTCGCCTCCGAGCAACTCGGTGTGGCCCAGTGGTGTTTTGATACCACGCTGGCTTATGTCAAGCAGCGCAAGCAGTTCGGGCGTGCGATCGGCTCCTACCAGTCGATCAAGCACCGGCTGGCGGACCTGTGGTTCGAGGTCGGCGCGGCGACGGCGGTTGCCCGGCACGCCGCCGACGCGTGCGCGCGCAGCGACGCGACCCCGAAAGACGCGGCCACCGCGACCGCCGTCGCGCAGGCCTACTGCAGCGACATCGCCGTGCACGCGGCAGAGGAGTGCGTGCAAATGCATGGCGGTATCGGAATGACCTGGGAATATCCGGCGCACCTGTACCTCAAGCGCGCCAAGAGCGACCAGTTGGCCTTCGGCACCGCCTACCGTCAGCGCGCCCGTTTGTCCCGTTTGGTGAACTTGCCGCCGTCCTGATCGGGCGCGGGTCGCTCGTCCCACAGCTGTTCGGTGCGGTCATGGAAGGTGACCAGTGCGACGGTGTCATCACGGCGCCGCATGGCCGACTTGCTCATGCTGGCCCACACCGCGTGCCCGCTGGCGTGTTGCAACTCAACGAGCCGCGGCGCTTCCGTTCCGATCAGCGCGACCCAGCGGTCGTCGGCAGGCAGGCTGTGAAAGACCTCTTCGAACGTCATCGATAGCAACGCATCGGACGCGTAGCCCAGCATGTCGCAGAACGCGACGTTGGCGAACAGGATGTTCCCGTTGCAGTCAACCGCCAGGGCCGGCGCCGGCAGCCGCTCCAGGATGACCAGCGCGGGCATCTCATGCAGTGCTTCTATCGGCAACTGGTCGGCAGGGCTCGGACGTCGGCGCTCGACACGCTGATTTCCAGCGGCTGTGGGACCGTTCGTAACCACGGATCACCCCGTCATTGCGCTCGTTCTATCCTCGATATGGCGGTGCCCACCCACCCCATGTCGCTGACAGCAAATTTTATGGTACGTCCATCGGGAAGTCTATACTGAGTTGATCAAATTTGCTATTTGCCACATGCACAATTATTTCACGGGGTTGTGATGGGGTCAGTGCTGGAATCGCTTAGCATAATTTATTAGCTGAAGAATTGATTTCGTCGACCCGACATGATGGATGATCGCACCATAGCAAAGTTCGGCCAACGCTTCCTCCGTGTTGGTCGTCACGCGAAGGCTGCGCCCAAAGGTGTCCACCAACCCACGGATAGCCCGGGATCGCGCCCAACTCGGATCCGTTGCCGCGCTGAGCTGACAGCGCTGCTGCCCAGGCCAATCTCGGGCACCAGCCAACCTAGGAAACACTTTTACAGATCTACGATAGTTCTAGCCGTCAAGTGGACGAAAGCGGTGGCTTGTCCGCAGGCGGAAGTTTTGCCCGAGCAGTCGTCGTAGGGCCACGGGGAGGCACTTCTTGCGACGTGCTTACCTCGCGCGACCCAGGGTGGTGCTGCACAATCGGTTGCCGACACCACAGCCTGTGGAGACGGGAGTAACGCGAACACAAATGCGGGTGTTGTTATCGACATACGATTCGCGCGGGGGCGTAGAACCGCTGGTCGCATTGGCGGTGCAGTTGCAGGCACTCGGCGCGCAAGTGTCGGTGTGCGCGCCGCCCGACGAGGAGTTCGCCGAGCGGCTGGCCGGTTTCGGCGTGCCGCTGGTGCCCTTCGGCGACTCCGTGCGCGCGATGCTCACCCGGGCGACGCCGCCGTCTGAGGCTGAGTTGCGCCAACACCTGGACGCGTTGATCGCCGCGCAGTTCGACATCGTCGCCGCCGCGGCCGAGGGAGGTGACGCGGTGGTGGCGACCGGCCCGCCATGGACCGCGGCGGGCGCGCGATCGGTGGCCGAAAAGCTGGGCATCCGTTACGTGTACGCGAGCTATCACCCGAACCATCTGCCGTCGCCGCACCACCCGCCGGCCGAGCACGCAGACTTGCGATACCCGCTGAGTCAGGCCGACAACCGGATGCTGTGGGACCAGAACGCCCGCAACACGAACGCGGCCGTCGGTAAGACCCTCAACGGCCATCGCGCCTCGATCGGTCTGCCACCGGTGGACAATGTCCGTGACTACGCCTTCACGGACCGCCCGTGGCTGGCGGCGGACCCCTTCCTGGGCCCGTGGCAGCAGCCGGCCGGGATCGATGTCGTCCAGACCGGTGCGTGGCTGCTGCGCGACGAACGTCCACTGCCTGCCGAGCTGGTGGCGTTCTTGGACGCCGGAACGGCGCCCGTGTACGTGGGCTTCGGCAGCATGCGCGCCCCGAAGGACACCGCCCGGGCGGCCATCGAGGCGATCCGTGCGCAGGGCCACCGCGCACTCCTGGCGCGCGGCTGGGCCGACTTGGCGCCGATCGACGACTGCGACGACTGCTTTGCCGTCGGCGAGGTCAACCAGCAGGCATTGTTCACCCGGGTGGCCGCCGTCGTGCACCACGGCGGCGCCGGCACCACCACGACGGCCGCGCGGGCCGGGGCACCCCAGGTGGTCGTGCCCCAGGGCAAGGACCAGTTGTACTGGGCCGGTCGGGTGGCGGAGCTGGGCATCGGAACCGCGCACGTCGGTCTTCCATTGAGCAGGCAGTCGCTCGCCGCCGCGTTCGCGACCATCTTGACCCCCGAGACCCGCGCACACGCCAGTGGCGTCGCCGGCAATGTCCGCACCGACGGGGCGGCCGTGGCCGCGAGGCGGCTGGTGGAGGCAGTCAGTCAGTCGGGCGCCGCCATCTCAACGCGGTAACGCCGCTCCGAAGGTTTCCGTCATTGCCGTCCAATGCCGTTCGTCAGCGGCGGCGTCGTAGGGGGCATTGTCCGGGACTGCGAAGCCGTGGGCGGCTTGGTACCACTCGATGGTGTGCTGCACGCCGGCCGCGGTGAGCGCTTTGTCCAGCTGCTCGGCGTGGTCGGCCGTGAACGACGGGTCGTTTTCGGCGCCCCCGACGTACACGGTGGCGGACATCGCGTCGGCCAGCAGGTGCGGGCTGTCCGGACTGTCGGTCACCAGGCCGCCGCCGTGGAAGGACGCCGCCGCGGCGACGCGGTCGGGAAGGCGGCCGGCCAGCATCACCGAGATCCGCCCACCCATGCAGTAGCCGCAAACGCCGAATCGGTCACCGGATACCTCGGGCCGAGCGGCCAGGTAATCGAAGAAGGCGGCGGTGTCGCTGGTCACTTTGTCCGGCGTCAGGCTGCCGATCATGGACATCAGCCGGTTGCGCTCTTTTTCGTCCCCGAACACGCTGGCCATCTCGAACGGGGCCCAGTCGCCGTTGCGGTAGTACACGTCGGGAAGCAGCACCGCGTAGCCGAATCCGGCGAGCTTGGCCGCCATCTCGTAGAAGGTCTCACGCACACCGCCGGCGTCGGGGAACATGACCACACCCGGCCAGGGTCCGGGCCCGTCGGGGGTGAACAGGCGGACGGGGCAGGTCCCGTCGGGAGTGCTGACGGTGTCGGTGATGCTGGGCATGCCATCCGTTGTACTCCCCGGAATTGAAGGCAAATTCATCGGCGTCGACCCGCCGCGCCCGGCTTCGCCGTGCTTGCGATCGCCGCTAAGCTGGCCGCGTGCCGATCGTCACTCCCTACGAGGATCTGCTGCGCCTGGTGCTCGAAACGGGCGCCCCCAAAGCCGATCGCACCGGCACCGGTACCCGCAGCCTCTTCGGACAGCAGTTGCGCTACGACCTGGCCGCCGGCTTCCCGTTGCTCACCACCAAGAAGGTGCATTTCAAATCCGTGGTCTACGAGTTGCTGTGGTTTCTGCGCGGCGACTCCAACGTCGCATGGCTGCATGAGCACGGCGTCACCATCTGGGACGAATGGGCAAGCAGCACAGGCGATCTCGGGCCAATCTACGGAGTGCAGTGGCGGTCGTGGCCGACACCGTCGGGCGAGCACATCGACCAGATAAGCGCCGCGCTGGATTTACTCCGCACCGACCCGAACTCGCGGCGGATCATCGTGTCGGCATGGAACGTCGGCGACATCCCGCAGATGGCGCTGCCGCCGTGTCACGCCTTCTTCCAGTTCTACGTCGCCGACCGGCGGCTGAGCTGTCAGCTCTACCAGCGCAGCGCGGACCTGTTTCTCGGCGTGCCGTTCAACATCGCCAGCTACGCGCTGCTCACCCACATGATGGCCGCCCAGGCCGGGTTGGGCGTCGGCGAGTTCGTCTGGACCGGCGGTGACTGCCACATCTATGACAACCATGTCGAACAGGTGCGGACCCAACTCGGCCGCGACCCGCGTCCTTACCCGGAACTCGTTCTGGCGGATAGGGATTCGATCTTCGACTACACCTACGACGACGTCGTGGTGAAGAACTACGATCCGCACCCGGCGATCAAAGCTCCAGTCGCAGTATGACGCGCGCCGATGACGATGGTCCCGGTGTAGCCGGGAGCATGGGGGTACCGCCCGCTTGCGGGGGAGAGTGGCGCGGATGACCGAGGTGGGCCTCGTCTGGGCTCAGTCGACGTCTGGTGTCATCGGCCGCGGCGGCGACATCCCGTGGCGGGTACCCGAAGACCTGGCCCGCTTCAAGCAGGTGACCATGGGACACACGGTGGTCATGGGCCGGCGGACGTGGGATTCGCTGCCGGCTGCCGTGCGGCCGCTGCCGGGGCGCAGAAATGTCGTACTGTCCCGTCAGACTGGCTTCATGGCGCACGGAGCGGAGGTGCTCGGTTCACTCGAGCAGGCACTGATAGAGCCCGAGACGTGGGTGATCGGCGGCGAGCAGATCTATCGGCTCGCGCTGCCGCTGGCCACCCGGTGCGAGGTCACCGAGGTCGACGTCGACCTGCCGCGCGATGACGACGACGCGCTGGCGCCCTTGCTCGACGAGGAGTGGTTGGGCGAGACGGGGGAGTGGCAACTCAGCCGCACGGGGATGCGCTACCGGTTTCACAGTTACTGTCGGCCGTCAGCGCTGGTGTCCGCGCCAACGGCGTGACTTGAGATACTCGGTTACTTGGGGTCGGTCTCGACGGGTCTTGAAGGCGTTTTCAGAAGTCAGAAGGGGGAATTGGCAGTGATAACCGAACCCGCAAAGACGTTCTCGCGCAGGTTCAGGGGCTACGATCCGGCTGCGGTCGATGCCCACATCGAGATGCTGACGGCCAAACAACAGTTGCTGCTCGACGACGTCGGGAGCCTGAGGGCACGGTTGAAGGAATCCGGGAGTGAAACGGCCGCGCTGCGCCAGGAGGTCGCGGTCCTCACGGACACTTCACCCTCGCCCCACGCGATGCAACAGCGGATGGCGATGATGCTGCGGCGTGCCGTCGACGAGGTTGCCGAGATGCAGGCCGAGGCGCGGGCCGAGGCAGACGCGCTGATCGCGGCGGCCCAGGCCGAGGCCGAGGCCGCGCAACGAGAGCACGAGGAGCTGCTCGAGGACATGGCGGCGCGGCTACAAGCCCAAGAAGCCGAGTACGAGGAAACCAAGAAAAAGCTCGAGGCCGAGTTGGCCAGAATGCGCGCTGAAACCCAATCGACCATCGACGAGGCACGGCGGGACGCCCGGCAGGAAGCTGATCAGCAGCGCGAGCAGGCCCGGCGGGCGGTGGACGAGGCGGGGCAGCGGCGAATCAAGATCTTGGAACAACTGATGGACGTGTACCGCGACCTGGAAACGGTTCCGGCCACTCTTGAGTCGGCATACCGAGACCAAAGTAATCCGCCGGAGGCGAATGCCGCGACGCGGTTGGACCGGAAAGTCAGCACGGGGTGAGTCCGCGCTGGCTTCGTCGCTGAGGGCAGCCGAAAGGACCGGTATTCTCGTGTCGATCGCGAACCGTAGGCTGACGGCCGCGCAGGCCCGACGGATAGCCGTTGCGGCCCAAGGATTTAGCGAGCCACGCCCCAGCGGCAAGGTTACCCGTGCGCACCTGCGCCAGCTGATATCCCGCATCCAAGTGCTGCAGCTGGATTCGGTGTCGGTGGCGGTGCGCGCCCACTACGCGCCGGTGTTCAGTCGGCTCGGCCCCTATGACCGCGACGTGCTGGACAGCGCGGCTTGGGGTCCGGACTCGACTGGCCGAAGTCCGGCGCCGACGCGGCTGCTGGCCGAATACTGGGCGCACGAGGCCGCGCTGATGGCCGTCGATGACTGGCCGCTGCTGCGGTGGCGGATGCGCGAGTACCGGCATGGCCGCTGGGGCACCCACATCGTCAAGGCCAATCCGCAGCTCGCCGAGGACATCGTCGCCGCCGTCGCCGAACTTGGGCCCAGCACGGCCGGGCAGATCGAAGCGCATCTGGCCACCGAGCCGCGCGGGCCAAGGGGAAGCTGGTGGGGCAGTCGCACCGACACCAAGTGGGTCGCCGAGGCGCTGTTCGCTTCCGGCGTGCTCACGACCGCCACCCGGGTCGGTTTCGCTCGCCACTACGACCTGGTGGAGCGGGTGCTGCCGCCGAGCGTGCTGGCTCGCGAGGTCGACGACGACGAGGCCATCCGCGAGCTCACGCT
>DASSGQ010000115.1:0-16853 GCA_035693385.1 Mycobacterium sp. | reverse complement strand
GCGTGGAGCAACTGCTCAACGCTCAGACCGCCGCTGTGACAACGGCACAGCGATTCGGCCTGCTCGGCGGGTTCCCATTCGCGCCCATCGCAGGCATGGACCCGCTACCTCCCGCCCGCGACGAAAGCCGCAAACTCGCCGACGCAGCATCCCGAGTTGAGATACTCGTTGGCTACACCCGCAATGATGCTGACGCGTTCGTCGCCATGGACTCGCGAGGACAACGACTCCAACGTCTTGGCCCACCGGGTCGGGCCATCACCCGACTGCTCGGCGACGTGATAACCAGGCGGATATTTGGCCAGCCAGCCCTCAAACTCGCCAAGTCTTGGACATCAAATGGCGGTACCGCCGCGACATTTCGCGTGGAATGGTCACCGCCGGGGGCACCGCTTCGCGCATGCCACTGCATCGATCTACCGCTCCTGTTCGGCTCGCCAGAGTGCTGGGCCGACGCGCCAATGCTCGGCCCCGAACCTAACCCCATTGACACTGAGTTGGCGCGCAAGGCGCGGGGTTACTGGGCTGCCTTCGCGCACGGCGGCACCGTCGCACTAGGGAGTTCGTCGCTCAGAATCTGACGCACCACTCGGTGAAGGGGCTACCCGGCGAAGCCGCCTAGCCCAGCCGCTCGATGAAGGGGTGTTGGCCATGCCGCCGCCCTCGCACATCGTCTGCAGACCGTACCGACCACCGCGCTGTTCGAGCGCATATCGCCCCGCTTGCCCGGCGGTAGCAGCGAACGCATGGGCGGGGTCAGGGGGCGACGGGGCGATTTGTCCATTCCCGGTCGGGCCGGCGCGACGAGCGGAACCATCCGCCCGCCGCGCGAGTACCGCCGTCGGTGGGGATGGTGTGCCCGGTGACGAACGCCGACAGGTCCGAGGCCAGGAACAGGATCACGCGGGCCTGGTCCTCGGGCAGCCCCATCCGCCCGACTGGAACCCATTGCGGCCACAGCGTCTGCTCCTGGGCGGACAGCCACCGCGAGTAGGGAACCTGTAGAGATTCGGTGACGTCGGGGCCGATCGCGTTGACCCGCACTCCGTCGCGGCCCACCTGCACCGCGAGGCTGCGGGTGAAGTGGATGACACCGGCTTTGAAGGCGGCGTAGACGGGATCCTCCGGGTAGCCGCGCAGCCCCTCGACTGACGACACATTGATGATCGCGCCACAGTGCTGATTGATCATCGTCGGCAGAAAGGCATGGGTCACTGAGAAGACATGGTGCAGATTGATGCGATAGAGGTCGTCCCACAGCTGGGGGTCGGTGTCGACGAAGTTTCCCGGGTGGCGCAGCCAGTGGCCCACGTTGTTCACCAGCACGTCTGCCCGCCCGTAGCGATCCAACACCACCCGTACCAAGCCGGCGACCTGGTCTGCGTCGCGAACATCGGTGACAATCGCCAGGGCTGAGCCGCCCGACGCCGTGATCTCGCCGGTCGTCCGTTTCGCGAGGTCCGTATCGATGTCCGCGATCACCACCCGGGCGCCGTGCCGGGCGAACAACCGCGCGGTTGCAGCGCCGATTCCGCCTCCGCCGCCCGTCACCACCGCGACCCGGTCTGCCAGCAGCGGAGCAGCGCACATTGCCTCATCCATGCCCATATCCTGAGCCACCCGTGGCATCGACAACAGCGGGCTGGTCACCGAATCTCCTCTGCTGACAACCGGTCACGTTGCCGAAATCGGCCAGGGATTCACCCGCCGTCGTCCGTCTTCGCCGGCGACGGGCACATCGTCGGAAATTCTCCGTCGGGTGTCCCGGGCGGTGTGCCGCATCCCCTACCTCCCCTGTAATCGGCGCCGCTGCCGATACAGTTGGTCCTCGTGAGCCCACCAGCCCCGCCTGTGCTGACTGTGCGGTACGAGGGATCCGAGCGCACGTTCGCAGCTGGCACCGATGTCGTCATTGGGCGTGACCTTCGCGCGGATGTTCGCGTGGCACACCCCCTGATCTCTCGGACGCACCTCATCGTGCGGTTCGACCAGGGCCGATGGATGGCTATCGACAACGGCAGCCTCAACGGGCTGTATGTCAACAACCGCCGCGTGCCGGTCGTCGACATCCAGGACGGCCTGCGAGTGAATATCGGCAACCCCGACGGTCCGGCGCTGACCTTTGAGGTCGGCCGTCACCAGGGTTCCGCCGGGCGACCGCCGCTGACCACGTCGATACCGATCCTCAACCCCGCCGGCGGACCAGGCGACCGGGTATCCCAAAGCCAGCCTCAGGTCGCCGCCCCCTGGCCTGGCCAGCCTCAACACCCGCCTCCGGTCCCGCCCTGGCAGCCCCCGCCCCCGCTCAGCGGACCACAGCACCCGCCTCCGCCCAGCGCGCCGCAGGTAAGCCATCCGCCGCAGGTAAGCCATCCGCCCAGCGGACCGCAACCGATCTACCCTCCGGGGCCACCGGCGCAATACCCGACGGCTGGGCATCCAGCGGGCATGCCCAGCGGACCGCAGCAGGCACCGAAGATCTATCGGGCACAGCCCATGAAGGTGCCCCCGGCTCCCGCGGGGGAGGCCGAGACCGGTCGCGTGGGCGACTCCACCAACATCGCGACATCGATGATGAAGATCCTGCGGCCGGGCCGAACGGCGATGGAGTCGGCGCCGGGTGCGATCAAGATCGGCCGTGCCAACGACAACGACATCGTCATTCCGGAGGTGCTGGCATCACGGCACCACGCGACCCTGATCCCGACGCCGTACGGCACCGAGATCCATGACAACCGCAGCATCAACGGCACCTTCGTCAATGGCGCCCGGGTGGAGTCGGCCCTGCTGCACGACGGTGACGTCGTCACGATCGGCAACATCGACCTCGTGTTCGCGGGCGGCACGCTTGCTCGCCGGGACGAGACCGCCACGGCGACGCGCACCGGCGGCCTCGACGTGCGCGGGGTGACGTGGACGATCGAGAACAACAAGACACTGCTCGAAGACATCTCGCTGGGGGCACAGCCCGGGACGCTCACCGCGGTCATCGGTCCGTCCGGTGCAGGCAAGTCCACCTTCGCCCGCCTGGTAGCCGGCTATACGCACCCGACCACGGGGACCGTTGCGTTCGAGGGCCACAACGTGCACGGGGAGTATGCGTCGCTGCGCAGCAGGATCGGGATGGTGCCCCAAGACGACGTGGTGCACGGACAGCTGACCGTGCAACAGGCATTGATGTACGCCGCCGAACTTCGGCTACCGCCGGACACCACGAAGGCGGACCGAGAGCAGGTGGTCGCCCGGGTGCTCGAGGAACTCGAGATGAGTCAGCATCTGCACACTCGGGTCGACAAGTTGTCCGGCGGTCAGCGCAAACGCGCCTCGGTCGCGCTCGAGCTGCTCACCGGCCCGTCGCTGCTGATCCTCGACGAGCCGACCTCCGGTTTGGACCCGGCGCTGGACCGGCAGGTCATGACCATGCTGCGGCAGTTGGCCGACGCCGGGCGTGTCGTGCTTGTCGTCACCCACTCTCTGACCTACCTGGACATCTGCGACCAGGTCCTGCTGCTCGCCCCCGGCGGCAAGACGGCGTTCTGCGGCCCGCCCAGCCAGATCGGTCCGGCGATGGGCACGACAAACTGGGCCGACATCTTCAGCACTGTCGCCAACGACCCCGATGGGGCCAAGGCACGGTACCTGGCGCGGACGGGCCCACCCCCGCCACCGCCGCCGGCTGAGAAACCCGCCGAGCTGGGCGACCCGTCGCACACGAGCCTGTTTCGCCAGTTCTCGACGATCGCGAGGCGGCAGATCCGGTTGATCGTTTCCGACCGGGGCTACTTCATCTTTCTCACGGTGCTGCCCTTCATCATGGGTTCGCTGTCGATGTCGGTGCCCGGCGACGTCGGCTTCGGGATACCGAACCCGCTGGGCGACGCGCCCAACGAGCCCGGGCAGATCCTGGTGCTGCTCAATGTCGGTGCGGTCTTCATGGGGACCGCGCTGACGATCCGCGATCTCATCGGTGAGCGCGCCATATTTCTGCGAGAGCAGGCGGTCGGCCTCTCCACCAGCGCGTACCTGTTGGCGAAGGTCTGCGTCTACACCGTGTTCGCGGTCGTTCAGTCGGCGATCGTGTCGGCGATCACGATAATTGGCAAGGGCGGCCCCACCCAGGGGGCCGTGGCGCTGGGCAAGCCCGGCCTGGAGTTGTTCGTCGACGTCGCCGCGACCTGCGTCGCCTCGGCGATGCTCGGACTGGCGTTGTCGGCGGTCGCCAAGTCGAACGAACAGATCATGCCCTTGCTCGTCGTGGCGGTGATGTCGCAGCTGGTGTTCTCCGGCGGCATGATTCCCGTCACCGGGCGCATTCCGCTCGACCAGATGTCGTGGGCCACACCGGCGAGATGGGGCTTCGCTACCTCAGCCTCCACCGTCGACCTGACCAAATTGGTGCCCGGCCCACTAACGCCGAAGGATTCACACTGGCGTCACGATGCCGGCGCGTGGTGGTTCGACATGGGCATGCTGGGCGTCATCAGCATGGTCTACCTCGGGTTCGTCCGATGGAAGATCCGGCTCAAGGGCGGCTGATCACCGCGCTGCCATGGGCGAGGCGCGAAGGCGGGCGGTTAGGCCCCTTTGCGAACCGCTTGATCGGCAGCGGTGCGCATCCGATCCGACAACAGCAACAGATCATGCTCACCTATCCCGAGCGGCAGCGTGTACGCCAACTGCCGCAACTCGACGGCACAATCGCGCAACTCTTGGCGGAGGCGTGTCTCTAGTGTCGGCATGACTTCATTCCTGTCACCAACGGACTGGCCAATATGCTTGGCCATTGGAAGATCTTCCCAGTCCGGCCCGAGGTTGGCGATAGCCTCGGAGCGTTTTTACGGGAGATTGACAGCGTTTTTACATTCGAGCGTCTATCGACTGCGGCGAGCCAAATGCCGGTGAACGTCACCGTTCATCGCGGCACATCCGCGCGAGCGGATTCCTGCGGAACCGATTGGTGTTGCCCCACAACATCATTCCCGGATCGTTCCCGCTCGATCCAGCAGCGCCAGGGCCCGCCCGGTGTCAGCGGTGATGTCATCGCCGGCAGGCGTCGCCGACCGGCACGCGCGTGCCGATCTTGCTGTGCCGGTTCATAACTCGCGTGCGGCAGGTCGGGGCTGGCCGGGGTAGTCGAACTCGGCCCGCAGCAGTGCGGCTTGGCGAACGATGCCGTGCGGGGGAGCGGTGGTGCCGCCGTCGGTCGTGACATATGCGATGCGGCCGTGGTCGCTGCGGCCGCGGCCCCACGCGACACTGGACGGCCCGATGAGGGTTGCATCGAACGGGTCCCCCGCGATGTGACGGACCTCACCACCGTGCCCGGACGCCAACGGCACCCGATCGATGGTGTTTGCCCGATGCCTTGTGACGTAAGCGAATCCGGCTTTCTCGTCGAGGCAGAAGTCGTCGGCGTTGTCGATGGCGGCGACGAACTGCGGCTGCGCGATCGGATCAAGGGTGGACGCATCGACGGCAACGCGCATGAATACTTTCTGCGCGGTTGAGGTGTAGTACAGGTAGCCGGTCTCAACGCCGTAGCGGACTCCGTTGACTCCCGGTTGCGGCGGGGGCGGCACGCCGCTGTCGGGATCGAACGCCATGGTGTCGTCCGAAAGCCACACGCGCGCCGTGGCGCTGCGCGCGTCGTCGGCTAGGTTTACGCGCCAGATCAGCCCGGCAAAACAGTCGGCGATCGCCAACACGTTGGGTCCGAGCCGGCAGCTGCCGTTGAGGCCGCGGACACGGTCGTCGAAGGTGAAGATGACCAGCGGCCATACCGGCGTGCCCGGCGTCCAGCCGTTGAAGTCGATTCGGACCAAATGTGATTCGTGGGTGGTGTAGGCCTCGGTGAGGCAGACGACGAACACATCAGGCGCGACCTCGGCGATACCGGTGACCGGGTGGTCGAAGGCGTGCACCAAGACCGGCTGAACCACCGCATCGGATTTCGCAGGTGGAACCCACCAAAGTTCGTTCTGCAGGACAGCGGTGATGAGCACGGACTCGTCGGCACGCACGGCAAGGTTTTCCAGGAAATACTTCTGCGGGAAGAACGCGACTGGCGTCAACCTGACGATCGGCAGCGGGGGTAGGGCCATGGTGATCCTCGGGTCAAGTTGGGAGATGATCGAAACTGTGTGGCGTTACTGGTCCAATCCTTCGGCGTTGGCGGGCACATCGAAGGCGCCCAGCGTCATACACACCATGGTGAACCAGCCCAGCAGCACCGCGATGTCGATGATGCCCGCGTCACCGAGGAGTTCCTTCGCGCGGCGGTAGAGGCCGAGCGGCACTACCCGGGGTGCGACCAATGTCGTTGCAAGCTCGTAGACCACCTGCTGCCGTGGATCGTCGAATGATGTTGGCAGACCGGCGATCAGCGCTTCGACACGTCGCGGGTCGAGGTGACCGTCACGCTCGCCGACGATCTCGTGCTCGTAATTGGCGTAGGCGCTGCGCCACCGGCCGTTGACGATGTTGGTCGCGATCTCGATCTCGGCCTTCGTCAGCGTGGACTGGCGCTGAAAGTAGGCGCCGGTCGGCACGACCGTCTTCGACAGCGTGGGATTCGCAAGCCATATCTTGTGCGGGCCGGGTACCAGTCCGCGAAGTTGCCGGGTGAACTCGTAGGCCTCCTTCATCTCGGGCGACATCTCGTCGACCGGCGTCTCGACGAACCGGCCGAACGTGCCGAAATCCGAAGTGCCATTCATGATCGGTCTCCTCCCTCGGCCACACGCCCTCGACAGGGTTGTGTTCTCTCGCGACTTCATCGCCAGGATCCGGACGACGCGTGCGTCGGCCGTCAACACCCATCTGTGCTTCCGAATGCCCTCGGCGATATCGAGACTACTTGCGCGGCTTGGCCGCAGCGTGACTTATCCGGCGGGCTGGCCGGCCTCGGCGGGCTCGGGCGCTTCGCCGAACCGCGCCAGCACGAGTGTTCCGGCCACAGCTATCGCGAATCCCACGACAACCACCCAGCCGAGGCCGTCCCGGGCGGTGTCACCCAGCCAGATCACCCCGACAAGTGCCGGGGCGATTGTTTCACCCACAACCATGGCGGCCACCGTTGTGGTCACCGACCCACGTTGCAGTGCGGATGTGAGCAAGAGAAATCCCGCGGCCCCGCCACCGGCCGCCGCGTACAAGGCGGGGTTGGCGTAGAACGCGGCCTTGGCGGGGTTGACGACGTCGAGCAGGCGGACCCCGATCTCCACGACGCCGAAGCCGGTTCCGGCGCCGAGCCCCAGAGCGAGCCCCCGTGGGCGATCGGCCAATCGACCGGCAGCCGCGCCGACGACGACTATCGCCGCCACCACGCCCAGCAGTGCCCAGCCGAGCGCCGGTGGTGCATGCCGGAAGTGCGCAGGCCCTGCCGCAAGAGCGAGCGCAACAAGGCTCGAACAGACCACGGCCACGGCCGTCCACTCGATGGGCGACAGGCGAGCCGACAACGCCCACGCGGAGACGATGCCGGTGACGGCGATTGAGGTGGCCAGCGCCGCCGCGACAACGTAAATCGGCACCAACCGCAATGCCATTACCTGCAACAGGAATCCGAGGCCGTCAAGGCCGATGCCGGCGAGATAGCGCCATTGCTGGATTGCGCGCAGCAGCAGCACCGCGTTAACACCTGAGCTGCTGTTGGTTTCCACCGATCGCGTCGCCATCGCCTGCAATACCGTTGCCGTGCCGTAACACACCGAGCAGCCCAGAGCCAGTAGAAAACCGATCAGCACGAACCGACAATAGCCGCGACACGGCGCGCGTGACGTTTTCCCGCAAGCCATGCGGGTCAGGGCCCACCGCCGTCGGCGGTTCGGCTCACAGCCCGGCGATGATTTGCACGCGCCGGGCCCGGTACTCCGCGCCAGAGATCGCACCGGTGTCGTGCAACACCTGGAGCTCCTCGAGGCGCTCGGACACCACGGCAGTCGACCGCGAGAGCGCCAGCGACGGGCGTGACCGCTTTGCGCCGTTGCGCTCTATGTGGTCGATCTTGTTGGCCCAGCCCGCGCCCAGGTTGGCGATGCGCAGCGCCAGCAGCACGCCCCCCGCGGCGATCGGTAGCCCGAGGTAGAGCATCCACCCCACTGGTACGCCGACCCGGCTCAGCGCAAAATAGCGCGACAGCAGCAACAAAGCGACCAGCACTCCGGACAACACGACGACGATCTTGGTTTTCATTCGTGGATTCCTCCTTGCCGTTCGCCGCATTTGCGGCGGTGATCTGGCAAGTGCAAGCCGCATGGGTCGCTACCGATCCCAACAACCGGGGATCAAACCGACTCGGTAGCCTCGGGCTCTCGCGCCCCCGCCGAGGGCGGCTTCGAGGGAATTCGCGGGTTTCCGGGGTTTCCGGGGTATAGGTAATGCAGCACGAGGGCCGTGACCACCCCGTATCCGAAGTGGGGGATCACATCGCTGATCCACCCCACCAGGCCCCAGGTCCGCGGGTCGGTCACCCCGAGTACGGTCATCGGTCCGTTGGTACCGATCAGGGCGAGTGCGGTCGCGACCAGCGTGGCGACGAGTATGCCCGGGCGCCAACCGAGCGCCCAGACCAGCCCGAGAATCAGACCCATCCCGATGCCCGCGGCATAGCCGGTGAGGGCTCCGAGGCCCAACAGCCGGTTAGCCAGGATGTCACCGGTGCCCGGCACCGTGAGGCCAACAAGCCTCGCCATCGCTTCCACGGTTCTCTCGGGCGTTGAGCTCGTCGGTCGGCCGCGTACGGCGATGTCCAGATAGGTGATGACGTTGAGGGCGCTGGTGCCCGCGGCCCCGGCGGCTGCGCCACTCAGCAGTCCCGGCCAAAGCCCGGAGATTCGCGTGGTTTTCATCTGTCACCACCTCCCGTGCCGCCCGACTCCCGTCGGGCCCGACTGACGCATTGTCTATGACTTTCAGACCCGGGCCGTGGCGTTCTGCGCATCTCGCGAAGAGAAACTACAGTTGGGAGCCGTGACTACCCGCAATCGCAGGACGGCGGCCGCGGTCTGCGGTGGCGCCGCTCTGGTTGTTGCGATCGGATTCGGTGTTGTCGGCGCCGGCGAGGCGCTGACCACCGCAACGAGCCCTTCATCCAGCGTCGTGCCAGCACCCCCGTCGCCGGAACCCATCACCGGCGGGAACGGGGGCGGTGCCCTACCGGTGCAGCCGGCCGCGGGCGCCTGCATTATCGGCCTCAACTGCGGCTGTATCCCGCACCACACGTGTCCAACCCCGCACCCCCGTCCGGGGAATACAGGCACCAATCAGCACAATCCTCCTGCTCCGCAGGATCCGTAGCCGCTTCCCCGCACGTAGCGCGTGGACTTCTCTGACGACACGACGCGCGATTTTCCTATCATTTGGTAATGGGCGCCGGCGGGCTGGAAACCGTGGGCTCGCCGGGCTTCACCGCTGAGGACCCGGCCCGGTTTCGTGCCGCCGGCTGGTGGTCTGATTCGACGCTGTCGGATGCGGTACGTCGCAACGCCGAACGCTCACCGAGCCATCCTGCGTATATCGACCATCCCGGCGTCTCGCTGAGCTGGTATGAATTCGACGTCGCGGCAAACAACTTGGCGGAGCAGCTCGCCGGAGTCGGGGTGGTCCGCGGTGACCGGGTTGCGGTGTGGCACAGCGACTCCGCTGCGATCCACGTGCTGTTCGTCGCACTCGAACGTTGCGGTGCCGTCGTCGTTGGCATCGGCGCGCGTGCCGGAACCCGCGAGGTCGCCATGGTGCTGTGCGCTTCGCAGCCGAAGATCCTGATCAGCGATCACGACCACAGCAGCGCCGCGGCGCGGGTGGTCGACGATTCTCTGGTGTTCGCGTTGACGTTGACCGCCGATGGCGGCCCGTTGCGGTTGAACGTCGGCGCTGAGCCCAGAACGTTGGGGATCGAATCCGAACTCGGCCCCGACGACGTCTTCCTTATCAACTCCACCTCCGGGACCACGGGCCTCCCCAAATGTGTCGTGCACACGCAGAACCGTTGGTTCTACTTTCACCAAAAGGCTGTGGCCAACGGGTTGCTGACGGCGGACGACATATTCTTGCCGGCCATACCAACACCTTTCGGCTTCGGAATATGGACCAGCCACACCACTCCGATCTATCTCGGTGCCACCGCAGTGATCCTGACGCGATTCACCGTGAATACGGCCTGCGAGGCGATCGCACGCCATCAGGTCAGCGTGTTGTGTTGTGTCAGTACGCAATTGATGATGCTAATGGCAGACCGCGCTCGGCACGATCACGACCTGAGTTCGCTGCGTGTCGTTTTCGCCGGCGGTGAGGCGTTGCCGTACCGGCCCGCGGCGGAGTTCGAGGAGCTCACCGGCGCGAAGATTCTGCAGTTCTACGGTTCGAATGAGACCGGGATGCTGAGTGCGACGACCGTCGACGATCCGCGCGAACGCCGCCTCCGCACCGGCGGCAGGATCGTCCCGGAAATGGCCGTCCGACTTTTCGACGGAGACAACGACGTCACCGAGACAGGGCGAGGCCAGCCCGCCTGCCGAGGGCCCGCCACCAGCCTCGGCTATCTCGACGGGACCGACCACGACAAGTTGTTCACCCCCGATGGGTGGATGCGCATGGGCGACATCTGCGAGATCGACGCGGACGGCTATCTGACCGTCACCGGCCGAACCTCAGATTTCATTCTGCGTGGCGGGAAGAACATCAGCGCAACGCAGGTCGAGAACGCCGTCACGACCCATCCCGCGATCGCGGTGGCGGCAGTGGTCGCGATGCCCGATCCGGTGCTCGGCGAAAAGGTTTGTCTCTACGCCGAATTGGCTGATTCGCAGGCCATCGACCTGCCCGAGCTCATCGAACATCTGTTGGCGCTGGGGGTGTCCAAGGAGCTGCTGCCCGAACGACTCATCGTGGTCGATGAACTTCCCCGATCGCCTGGAGGGAAGATCGCGAAAGGCCAGCTCCGCGAGGATATTCAATTCAGGATGGAGGCCGATCATGAACGCTCGTAACGTGCGACGAGGTGGCGTGGAGGTCTGGGCGCCGTCGGTGGTGCCCCCCATCGGCGTCGAGCTGTCCGACGAGCAGGCGCTCGCCGTGGCCTTCCGCCACCTTGCCGCCATCGGATTCGCCGAGAACATGGCCGGGCACATCACCTGGCAGCTCGACGGTCAAACGGACATGTTCGTCAATCCGTGGGGGCTGTGGTGGCAGGAGCTCACCGCGTCAGACATCTGCGTGGTGGATAGCGACGCGCGGGTGATCCGCGGCCGCTGGGATGTCACGCCGGCGATCCACATCCACACGGAACTGCACCGGGTCCGCGAGGACGCCCGCGTCGTCATCCACAATCACCCCTATTACGTATGCGTGCTCGCCGCGTTGGGCAGGTTGCCCGAACTCGTCCACCAAACCGGTTCGCTTTACCTCGACGACTTGTGTCTGGTCGACACCTACGACGGCGAAGTCGACAGTCCCGCTCGCGCAGCCGATCTCGCCACCCGCATCGGAGGCGCCAACCTCACGATTCTGGCCAACCACGGCGTCCTCGCAACCGGCCGCAATCTGCCCGAAGCCGTCTACCGGGCGGCATCGATCGAACGGGTGTGCAAGCTGGCGTACGACGTCATGCTCACCGGCAAGGAACCGCTTCCGATGAGCTGGTCGGACATGGCGGGCATGCAGCGATCGCTCATCGAACGGGCGGCCGACGTGTACTGGGCGGGAGCGGCGCGGATGACGATCAAGGCTGATCCCGATGTACTCAACTGAGCCGTGCTGGTCTTCAGCGTGCACCCAGTGCGGCGACACGCCGACCGGCTTCACCGCCACTGCACATTCGATGCGGCGCGCGACCCTGTCCCGCAAGGAGATTGACGAATGAAATCGATCGACGAGCTGGCAGCAAACCTGAATTTCACCACGGCAAAGACGGGTGGGCAGCGCTCGGTCACATTCCTGCCGGACCCGCCCCGGGCGCCACGCCGCTACACGGTGATCTCGGTCGACGACCACATCGTCGAACCGCCCGACACCTTCGCCGGGCGTCTGCCGAGAAAGTTCGCCGACCGCGCCCCCAAAGTCGTGGAGACCGAGAGCGGGGGACAGACGTGGGTCTACGACGACCGGGAACTGCCCAACGTCGGGTTCAACGCCGTGGTCGGGCGGCCGGTGGCGGAGTATGGCTTCGAACCGGTTCGATTCGACGAAATGCGCAGGGGCGCATGGGACATCCATGAGCGCGTCAACGACATGGACCTGAATGGCATCTACGCCTCGCTGAACTTCCCCTCTTTCCTGCCGGGCTTCGCCGGCCAGCGGCTGCAGCAGGTCACCAAGGATCGCGACCTGGCGCTGGCCTCCGTGCGCGCATGGAACGACTGGCATCTCGAGGTTTGGGCGGGGTCATATCCCGACCGGATCATTCCCTGCCAATTGCCGTGGCTGCTGGACCCCGAGCTGGGCGCCAAGATGATCCGTGAGAACGCGGAGCGCGGCTTTCACGCCGTCACGTTCAGCGAGAACCCGGCGATGCTCGGATTGCCAAGCATCCACTCCGGTCACTGGGACGCGATGATGGCCGCGTGCGCCGAGACGGGCACCGTCGTCAACCTGCATATCGGATCGTCGGGGTCGTCGCCGTCCACCACCGACGATGCACCCCCGGACGTACAGGGTGTGCTGTTCTTCGCCTATGCGATTTCCGCGGCGGTCGACTGGCTGTACTCCGGGGTGCCCAGCAGGTTTCCCGATCTGAAAATCTGTTTGTCCGAAGGGGGAATCGGCTGGGTCGCGGGCCTGTTGGATCGCCTCGACCACATGCTCAGCTATCACGCGATGTACGGTACTTGGGCGGCGCTTGGTGAAAGTTTGACTCCCGCAGAGGTTTTCACCCGCAACTTCTGGTTCTGCGCAGTGGAGGACAAGTCGTCGTTCGTACAGCGCGACCGAATCGGCGTGGACAACATCATGCTGGAGGCCGACTATCCACACTGCGACTCCACCTGGCCGCACACCCAGCAAACGATCCACGAACAAATCGGGGAGCTGCCGCAGCACGTGATCCGCAAGTTGAGCTGGGAGAACGCGTCGCGCCTGTACCGCCACCCGGTGCCGGTCGATGTACAGCGGAATCCCGAGGCGTTTTGACGTCCCGCCGAGCTGCGGGGTCGGTGTGGTACTGAGCAGCCGCCAGAGCGGGCGCACCGGCACCGAGGGGATGCGTCGGTAAGGGGTCCGCCAATCAATTAGAGCTCGGAAGTCAGTCGCCGCAGGATGTCGGACGCGGGTTCGGCTGTGGCGTGTCGGTATCCCGTGCCGGCCCATAGATGGACATAGTTGGGCTTGCCGGCCGCGGCGGCGGCTTTGCGCAACGGGCTGGTGAGGTAGTGAATCGCGGGATATCCCAAGGGTGCTTCCCCTTCATGCGCGTCGATGAACGCATTGCGCAGGCCCCGCGCAGGGCGGCCGGTGAAGGCCCGCGTCAGTACCGTCTCGGTGAAAGCGGGGTCGATGAGTGCCGCCTGGTGGGTGGCTGATGCGCCGCTTTCGGCGGCACGTAGCAGAACCGTTCCGACGACGGCCGCTGCAGCGCCGGCGCGGACAGCCTCGGCCACCGCGGCGGGAGTGGCCAGTCCACCCGCGGCCATCACCGGTAGCGGTACCGTCGCCACGATCCGCTTGACAAGGTCCACGATCGGAACCGGCGTCAACGGTTTACGCGGCGAGAGTGTCCCGGAATGCCCGCCGGCGGCTGCTGCCTGCACGGCGAGCATGTCGACACCGGCCTCGTAGGCTTGCGCCGCCTCGTCGGGCGTTGTCACCGTTTGAACGACAACGCTATTGGCCTGCTGGAGGGCGGCGATCACATTACGGGGCGGTATTCCGAACGTGAACGACACCATCGGCACCGGGTCGTCGAGCAACAGGGCTATCTTCTCGTCGAACCTGTCGTTGTCCTCGATTGGCTCGGCAGGCAACGTGAGTCCGAACTGGTCAGCGTCCCTCTGGATCGTTGCGGCGTAGGTTCGGTAGCTGTCCGGGTCGACGGGCAGCGGATTCGGCGCAAACACGTTGACCCCGAATGGGATTCCCTCGCCACGCACCTTCTTGATCTCAGCTTCGATGGCATCCACGGTCTTGTAGCCGGCCGCCAGCAAGCCCAGGCCACCGGCCCGCGTCGCTGCCAACACCATCGCCGGGGTAGTCGGACCGCCCGACATCGGGGCAGCGATCAACGGGATTGACATCCCAAACTGTGCCAACATTTCAAGCCCCTTCTTCGGTGTGTCCGGCGCGGGGGATCAAGTGCTGTCTTGACGATATCGGCGATGCTGCCGGTGCGGTTCACTGGTGTGCGGTTCCATCTCGGCGCCCTACCTGAAAGGATGCGTCAGCGTGAAGCGCCCCAACTTTCTGTTGATCGTCGCGGACGACCTCGGGTTCTCCGATATCGGCGCGTTCGGCGGCGAGATCAATACGCCCAATCTGGATCAGCTGGCCTATGCGGGCATCCGGTTCACTGATTTCCATTCCGCTCCGGCCTGTTCACCCACCCGGGCGATGCTGCTGACCGGAATCGACCACCACATTGCCGGCATCGGCACGATGCTCGAGGTCGCGAATCCAGGATTCCGGGGTGCGCCCGGCTATGAGGGCTATCTCAACGACCGGGTGGTGGCGTTGCCCGAGTTGTTGCGCGACGCGGGATATCTGACGCTGATGTCGGGCAAATGGCATCTGGGGTACACCATCGAGAGGTCGCCGTGGGCTCGCGGATTCGACCGCTCGTTCGCCTTGTTACCCGCCGGTGCCAGCCATTACAGCGCCGCGGGCGGCGGTTTCCCGCCGTTGCCAATGCTTTACACCGAGGATGACCAGTTCGTCACCGTCGGCGACGACTTCTACTCTTCCGATTTCTACACTGACACCCTGCTGCGCTACCTCCACGAACGTTCTGTGGATCCGCACGACAAAGACCGGCCGTTCTTCGCGTATCTGCCCTTTCAGGCGCCGCACTGGCCGCTGCAAGCGCCCGACGAATCCATCGCCGCCTATCACGGCCGCTACGCCGCCGGACCGGACGCGTTGCGCGAGGCGCGCTTGACGGCGCTCAAACGGCTCGGCCTGTGCCCGCCCGATGTCGTGGCGCATCCGGTCGTGGCGAGCGGCGCTCCGGAGTGGGCCGACATGACGACCGAGGAGCGCGCGCTGTCGGCCCGCAGCATGGAGGTCTACGCCGGAATGGTGGACCGAATGGACTGGAATATCGGCCGGGTGATCGACTACCTGGCCGACAGCGGCGAGCTTGATGACACCGTGGTGATCTTCTTGTCCGACAACGGCGCGGAGGGCGCAATCGTCGAGGCGATGCCGCTTCGTGGCGCCCAGATCGCCGCGCAGATCGCAAAATACTGCGACAACAGCCTCGACAACCTTGGCCGCCCCAACTCGTTCATCTGGTAAGGCCCACGCTGGGCGCAAGCGGCAACGGCGCCGTCGCGCCTGCACAAGGCGTTCACCACCGAAGGCGGCATCCGGGTGGTGGGCTTTGTCACTTGGCCGGGATTTGCGCGGCAGGGGGAAATCGGCACCGCGTTCTCGACGGTCATGGACATCGTGCCGACGGTGCTGGAACTGGCCGGCGCCGCACATCCCGGCACCACCTACCGCGGCCGCGAAGTCGAACCGCTACGCGGTCGCTCGCTGGTGCCGTATCTGTCCGGCGCCAGCGACGCGGTGCACGACGCTGAAACCTGCACGGGCTGGGAGCTGTTCGGCCGCCGGGCAATTCGTCAGGGCGACTGGAAGGCGCTCTACCTGCCGAAGCCATACGGTCCGGGCCGCTGGCAGCTATACGACCTCTCCCGCGACCCCGGCGAAATTGACGATCTGGCCGCGGCGCGGCCCGAGAAGCTGGCCGAGCTGCTGACGCTGTGGGACCGCTACGTCGAGGAGAACGGCGTGATCCTCGACGCTGTCTCGGCGTTCGAAGCCGACTGACATTCTCCGCCCTAAGCTCGCCGGGTTCTTCGAGCCCCGGGGTCTCATCCGCCACACGACTCTGCCGGCAGGTCCGCGCGTTGACTTATTGAACGTGCCCGCCTGCGAGCGACAATGCGTGGCCCGTCGTGGATCAGTCGCTCGGAGGTGGGCAAAAAGTGCGCCGTCTCTGGGACACCCGCGTGTGACAGATGTGATCACGATCTACGCGGCTAAGGCCCGTTGGGGGCTACTTTCGCTTCTCCTGGCGACCCGCGCCAAGTGCTAGCGTCGGGTGCGTGTCTGGACACGGGACTCCGCTGCGCATCGGCATCCTGGGTGCGGCCCGCATCGCGCCCATGGCGCTGATCAAACCGGCCAAGGACAACTCCGACGTCATGGTTGCCGCCGTCGCCGCGCGCGACGCGTCGCGCGCGAAAGCCTTTGCGGCTGCACACGACATCCCTCGTGTGCACGAAAGCTACGACGCGCTGATCGCCGACCCGAACCTGGACGCCGTATACAACCCGCTGCCGAACGGCCTGCACGGCAAGTGGACCCGGGCCGCCGTCGCCGCCGGTAAGCACGTGCTGTGCGAAAAGCCGTTCACCGCGAATGCGGCCGAGGCCCGCGAGATCGCCGCATTCGCCGCGAACTCTGATCGCGTGGTGATGGAGGCATTCCACTATCGCTACCATCCGCTCACTTTGCGCGTCGAGGAGATCATCGCCTCGGGCGAACTCGGCAAGCTCACGCGGGTGGAGGCCGCCTTGTGCTTCCCGCTGCCCAAGTTTTCCGATATCCGCTACAACTATTCGCTCGCCGGTGGCGCGACGATGGATGCCGGTTGCTACGCAGTCCACATGGTTCGCACGTTCGGTGGTGCCACGCCGGAA
>DASSGQ010000114.1:0-5191 GCA_035693385.1 Mycobacterium sp. | reverse complement strand
ACCTTGGCCATGTTCAGGTTTTGCGCCTTGGCGAACGACCATTCGTTGTACGTGATCGATCCTTCGGTGGCCTTGATGGCCGCCGAGGTCCCGTCGTTGCCCTTGGCGCCCTCGCCGACGCCGCCATTGAACGTCTTGCCGGTGCCCTTGCCCCACGCACCGTTGGACGCCGCGTCGAGGTATTTCTGGAAGTTATCCGTGGTCCCGGATTGGTCGTTACGGAACACCACGTGAATCGGCTCGGCCGGCAGGCTGACGCCCGAGTTGATGGCCAGGATCGCGGGGTCGTTCCAGGTGGTAATGGCGCCGTTGAAGATCTTCGCCGCGGTGGGACCGTCGAGAGTCAACGAACTGAGGCCCTTGACGTTGTAGGTGATCGCGATCGGGCCGAACACCACCGGCAGGTTCCACGCCGGCGAACCGCAGCGCTGTTGGGCGGCGGCGTACTCCTTCGCTGCCAGCGGCGAGTCGGACCCACCGAAATCGGTTTGATTGCCGGTGAATTCGCTGATTCCGGCGCCCGAACCATTTGCTGTGTAGTTCAAGGTCTGACCCGGGCAGGCCTGTTCGAAGGCCTTGACGAAGCGGGTCATCGCGTTGGCCTGGGCGGTCGACCCACTGGCCTTCAGCGTGTTCTTTCCGCCGCAACTCACCTTTGCCGACGATGCGCCCGTGGTCGCACTTCCGCCACTGGCGTTGTTGTTGTCGTTGCCACACCCGGATACCACCAGCGCGGCGCTAGCCAGGACACTTAGCGCGGCGCCAAATCGGTTGAGCTTCAATTCAGTTCCTAACATTAAGGACATCGCCGCTACCAATGGCTGCGGCCCGCCAACCAGCCGTTTCCTCGCAGCCATGAAGCTAACAGTAACAAGGTTAACGTTCGGCGAATTTTTTCCGGCAGTCGTCACCGTGCGCGGCCGGCGCACAATCGACGACGGGCCGCGTCGCGTCGCCGCGCCCGTATGGCAAACTAGAACCTGTTTCAGAAACGCCGTAGCCGAGACAGCGAAGTTTGCTACCGTTTCGGCCGACGACTCGCATAGAAAGGCCGCGATGATCCTTGACAGGTTCCGTCTGGACGACAAAGTCGCCGTGATCACCGGTGGTGGTCGCGGCCTGGGTGCGGCCATCGCGTTGGCTTTCGCCGAGGCAGGTGCCGACGTTCTTATTGCGTCGCGCACGCAATCACAACTGGACGAGGTCACCGAGCAGGTCCGCGCCGCAGGCCGACGGGCCCACGCCGTCGCCGCCGACCTGGCCCATCCCGAGGCAACCGCGCAGCTGGCCGCCCAGGCCGTCGAGGCTTTCGGAAAACTAGACATCGTCGTCAACAACGTCGGCGGGACCATGCCCAACACGCTGCTGACCACGTCGACCAAAGACCTCAAGGACGCGTTCACCTTCAACGTCGCCACCGCCCACGCGCTCACCACGGCAGCGGCGCCACTGATGCTCGAACACTCCGGCGGCGGCAGCATCATCAACATCACCTCGACCATGGGCAGGCTGGCCGGACGCGGTTTCGCCGCCTATGGCACCGCCAAAGCCGCGCTGGCCCACTACACCCGGTTGGCCGCACTGGACCTGTGCCCGCGCATTCGGGTCAATGCGATCGCACCGGGGTCGATCCTCACCTCCGCACTGGACGTGGTGGCCTCCAACGACGCGCTGCGGGCGCCGATGGAAAAGGCGACGCCGCTGCGCCGCCTCGGTGATCCGGTCGACATCGCGGCTGCGGCAGTCTATTTGGGGTCCCCCGCCGGGAGCTTCCTCACCGGCAAGACCCTGGAGGTCGACGGCGGCCTCACCTACCCCAATCTCGACATCCCCGTCCCGGACCTGTAAACGCGACCGCTAAGGAGCCCGTCATGGCCATTCCCGTCGTTCAATTGGGCACCGGCAACGTCGGTGTCCACGCGTTGCGGGCACTGATCATCAACCCCGAATTCGAACTCACCGGTGTGTGGTAGTCGTCCGACGCCAAAGCCGGCAAGGACGCCGCAGAGCTTGCCGGACTTGCGGACTCGACCGGCGTGCTGGCCAGCACCGACCTGGAGGCCGTGCTCGCCACCGGGCCGCGCTGCGCGGTCTACAACGCGATGGCCGACAACCGCCTGCCCGAGGCCCTAGAGGACTACCGGCGCGTCCTGGCCGCCGGAGTCAATGTTGTCGGCAGCGGCCCGGTCTTTCTGCAGTACCCGTGGGAAGTGATCCCCGAAAACCTCATAGCACCGCTGGAAGACGCCGCACAAGAAGGGAATTCGAGTCTCTACGTCAACGGCATCGACCCGGGCTTCGCCAATGACCTGCTGCCGCTGGCATTGGCCGGCACCTGTCAGAGCATCCAGCAGGTTCGCTGCATGGAGATCGTCGACTACGCCACCTACGACAGCGCCGTGGTCATGTTCGACGTGATGGGATTCGGCAAGCCCCTCGACGAGATCCCCATGCTGCTGCAGACCGGTGTGCTGAGCTTGGCGTGGGGTTCGGTGGTGCGGCAATTGGCAGCGGGCCTGGGCATTTCACTGGACGAGGTCGCCGAGGTGTACGTCCGCGAACCGGCGCCCGAGGACTTCGACATCGCCTCGGGTCACATCGCGAAGGGCACCGCCGCGGCGCTGCGGTTCGAGGTGTTCGGATTGGTCAACGGCGACCCAGTGGTCGTCCTGGAACATGTCACCCGGCTGCGCGAGGACCTGTGCCCCGATTGGCCGCAGCCGGCCCAGCCCGGCGGCTCCTATCGCATCGAGATCACCGGTGAACCGTCGTACGCGCTAGACCTCTCCCTGAGCAGCCGCCACGGCGATCACAACCACGCCGGACTGGTCGCCACCGCGATGCGCGTCGTCAACGCCATCCCCGCTGTGGTGGCCGCCCCGCCGGGCATCGTGACAACCCTGGACCTGCCGCTGATCACCGGTCGGGGGCTATACGTCCCGGATAGCGGCCGTCCGATCACGTGAGTGCCTTGACGGCAAGTAATGAACCCTTGACGTCGTAGGTGATCGCGATCGGGCCGAAGACACCGGCGGGTCCCACGCTCGCGAGCCGCAGCGTTGCCGGGCGGCGCAGCGCATGTTCGGGGTCCAGCCGCGCGTCCGAACCACCGAAATCGGTTCGATTGCCCGTGAATTCGCTAATTCCGGTGCCCGAACCGTGGGGACAGTGGTCCAACGTCTGACCGCGGCAGGCCTATTCGAACGCCCTGACTAAGGGGGCATCGCGTTGGCTATCGTGACGAGGTAAAGGGGAAAGCGATGTCGAAACGACGGGTTCTGGTCACCGGAGCGTCGAAGGGCATCGGTCGCGCGGTCGCGAACCGCATGGCCGCCGGCGGGCATGAGGTCATCGGGCTCGCCCGCACGGCACCGTCGGGCTTTCCCGGGCGATTTCATGAAGTCGACCTCGCCGATCGCTCCGCTACCGCACAGACATTGGACACGATCGTCGGTGAGGGCGCCGTTCATGCGGTGGTCAACAACGTCGGCCTCGCACGATTCGCGCGGATCGGCTCGATCGACCTGGATGACCTCTTTACGACCTACGACATGAACGTGCGCACCGCGGTGCAGGTGGTGCAAGCTGTGCTGCCCGGCATGCTCGACGCCAGATGGGGTCGCATCGTCAACGTCACGAGCCTGACGACGCTCGGCACCCCCGAACGCACTCCCTACGCCGCTTCAAAGGCCGCCCTGGAAACGTGTACGCGCATATGGGCCGGTGAGCTTGCGTCGACCGGCATCACCGTGAACGCGGTGTCACCGGGGCCGATCGAAACCGAGTTGTTCCGCGAACGTAGCCCCGCGGGATCAGAACGCGAAGCGCGTTTCCTCGCGTCCATTCCGCTGCATCGGGTCGGCACTCCCGCAGAGATCGCTCATGTGATCGCGATGTTGCTGCACGACGATGCCGGATATATGACGGGGCAGATTGTCCGGGTCGACGGAGGCGGCAGCATCGGGACGGCCTAGCGCCGACCGTTGAGGACGGCCCCGAGGTGCGCCGCGGAACAGTTCGACTACCCTAACTTTCTTATTCGGGAACATGGATCGAGGGGCGATACGTTGGCGCACGACACCAAGGCCTCGCTCAAGACGAGTTGGTATCTCCTTGGGCCGGCGTTTGTCGCTGCCATCGCCTACGTCGATCCCGGAAACGTCGCGGCCAACGTCAGCGCCGGCACGCAATACGGCTACCTGCTGCTGTGGGTGATTGTCGGCGCCAACGTGATGGCGGGCATGGTGCAGTACCTGTCCGCCAAGCTCGGCCTGGTGACGGGACGGTCGCTGCCCGCGGCGATCGGCACGCGGATGAACCGCCCGCTCCGGCTGACCTTCTGGGCGCAGGCCGAAATCGTGGCGATCGCCACCGACGTAGCGGAAGTCATGGGTGGGGCGATCGCATTGCGGATCCTGTTCGGTTTGCCGCTGCCGGTCGGCGGGATCCTCACCGGGGCGATCTCGTTGCTGCTCCTGACTATCAAAGACCGTCGCGGGCAGCTCCTTTTCGAGCGTGTGATCACCGGCTTGCTGCTGGTCATCGCTGTCGGCTTCGCGGCCAGCTTCTTCGTCGCCACGCCCCCGCCCGATGCCGTGCTCGGGGGATTGGTGCCGCGGTTCCAAGGCACCGAAAGTTTGCTGCTGGCTGCCGCCATACTGGGCGCCACCGTGATGCCACATGCGGTGTATCTGCACTCGGGTCTGGCCCTCGATCGGCACGGACACCCTGAGGCGGGCGAGCGCCGACGCTGGCTGCTACGTGTCACCCGCGTCGACGTCGTGCTGGCAATGACCGTTGCCGGAACGGTGAACGCGGCGATGCTGCTGGTCGCCGCGATCCACCTGCGGGGCCGCCACGAAACCGCGTCCATCGACGGTGCCTACGCCGCGATCCACGACACGCTGGGGCCGGCGATCGCGGTGCTGTTCGCGATCGGTTTGCTGGCGTCGGGCCTGGCGTCGGCGTCGGTGGGCGCGTACGCCGGCGCCATGATCATGCAGGGATTGCTCCATCGGTCGATTCCCATGCTGGTACGCCGCGTGGTCACGCTGTGCCCCGCGGTGGCGATCCTGGCGCTCGGGTTCGACCCGACACGCGCGCTGGTGCTGTCCCAGGTCGTGCTGTCCTTCGGTATCCCGTTCGCGGTGCTTCCACTGGTCAGGCTGACCGGCAACCGCGACCTGATGGG
>DASSGQ010000113.1:0-2287 GCA_035693385.1 Mycobacterium sp. | reverse complement strand
ATTGAAGGAATTCTTGCTCCGGCTCGGTCTGGCGGCATCCTTGGCCGTCAGCGGCGCCAGCCACGCTTACCTGTATATCCATGGTTACCAACACATTCCGACGATCGGCACGGCATTCCTGATCCAGGCCAGTGTCGCGTTCGCGTTGGCTGTCCTGATCGTCGCCGGCGGTCCCTGGTGGCTCGAATGGGCGGCAGCCGCGACGGCGGGCGGATCGCTGGTGGCGTTCGTCCTGTCCAGGACCGTCGGGCTCTTCGGCTTCACCGAGCGCGGATGGGACCCTTCGCCGCATGCCGCGATCACCGTGATCGCCGAGGCGCTGTGCGTGCTGCTGTGGGCGGGTGCTTTGGTCGGTTCCAGGAGGGCTCAGGTGTCGAAGCTCATCGTCCCGGAACCGCTGGGAGTGTACGAGAGGTAGATCGGATCCTCCAGGAAGGGAATGATCCCGGTATTGAAGTCGCCTCCCAGCTGACTTGACACGACAGGCGTCTGCTGCGAACCGACCGTCGTCGTGTACAAAAATGTCCCGCCGCTGGTGTAGACGGAAAGGGTTGTTCCCGACGGCACGTACCCGTTGACGTCAGGGGGGTGAAGGGCTGTGGGGACGGCTCCGTCTAAACCACCGGAATCGATGAACGCATCGTTGGTCGGGGTGAGAGTCCCGTTATTGATCTTGACGTCCAGGGTGGTAACCGGCGCTCCGGAAACCGAGGCATAGGCGGGCAGCGGGTTGGCGCCGAACTCCATGACGCCGCCGGGTTCGTCTAAGAGCACACCCTGCCCGAGGCCGCCCGGCAAAGCCGGCACAGGACTGGTGGTGGGGCCCCCGGCGTTCACACCGATACCCAAAATGGCGGGTGCCTCCGACGTGGAATATGAAGTGCCATTTGATATTACGGAGGTGACGACGGCAACGCTGGTCGGCGCGGTGGTGATCCCATTTCCGAAGTTCACCGTCGTTGTGTACGTGTTGTACGTTTCGGTCAGGGTGTTCCCGGGTTCGCCGTAAGTGACGCTACCGTGTCCGGTAACGGCTCCGAGCGCCTGCATATTGACATCCTGGGGCGGAACGATCAGGCCCGTGGATCCGGTGTCGACGATCACGGGCACGCTCGGTGCGCCGCCTACTGAGACGTCTGCGATCAGGCGCTCGTCCTGCGACTGCAGCGGGACGATGGGCGCCCCGCCGGCGGCGCCGGCGGGCCCTGGTGCGCCCAACATGCCGGCCTGACCGCCCGGGCCGCCGGTACCCGAGACGACTCCGCCGGTCCCGCCCATGCCGCCGTTACCGATCAGGAACCCGCCGCGGCCCCCGGCGCCGCCGGGCCCAAATTCCCCACCCATCCCGCCGGTCCCGCCGACGCCGAAGAACCGCGCGCTTCCGCCGGTGCCACCCAACGCTAATGGCCCACCGATGCCACCGGTCCCGCCCTTGCCCCACAGCCAACCCCCGGTGCCCCCGACGCCGCCGCGAGCGCCCCACCCGCCCGTCCCACCACTGCCGCCGGGGCCGATCAACCCGGCCGGACCGCCGGCACCGCCGGGGGCTCCGGCGGCGGTGCTATTTCCGCCGTTGCCGCCGCTGCCGATCAAAAGCCCACCGGGGCCGCCGGGCGTCCCCGCGCCTTGCGCGTTGGTGGTGCCGTCGGCGCCGTGGCCGATCAGAGGATGCCCTATCAGCGTGTTGGTGGGCGCATTGATCATCCCCAGCACGTCTTGCTCGAGGGTCTGCAGCGGCGATGCGTTGGCTGCCTCGGCGGCCGAGTACACGTTCGCACTCGCGTTGAGGGTATGTACCAACTCGGCGTGAAACGCCGCGGTTTGGGCGCTCATCGCCTGATATGCCGACGCGTACTGGGAAAACAACGTCGTGATCGCCGCCGACACCTCATCGGCACCGGCCGCCAGCACCCCGGTTGTGCGCGCCGCCGCCGCCGCGTTGGCCGCGCTGATCGCCGATCCGAGGCTGGCCAGATCGGTTGCCGCGCCGGTCATCATCTCGGGTGCAGTGATCACAAACGACATCGCGCACCTCCGTTAGGCCCTTGCGATCGAGGCGTCGCCCGATCAGCGACAAGCGGATGGTAGGCGTTACGGGCGGCGCAAATGGACGTTTTCGCAATCACCGTGCCCGAGAGCATATTTCGGAGATCCCGCCGGGGTGGGGGGCGTTGCCTTCGAACTCCCGACAATCCACCGAAACCCCACCCCAGTTCGAAGTTGCCTCGCAGCCGCGACAAAATAACGCCATCACGCTCTCGACGAAAGGCTGATGTCACCATGCCCC
>DASSGQ010000112.1:0-32183 GCA_035693385.1 Mycobacterium sp. | reverse complement strand
CCCGCGAACGTTCCTTACCGCTCGAAATTTCGACGATTTTTCGAGCGGTAAGGAACGTTCGTCACCGCCCCGCAACACCACGACCTCCGGCGGGGACGTCATGTCGGTGGTGACACGGTCCAGCATGGCGACGTAATCGTGCTTTCCGAAGGAAGACGGCACGAAGATCGCGCGGCTGTCGCAGTCGGACAGGATGAACGCCAGTTCGCGATCCCGCAGTGAGGGCAGGATCGGGTTCACCACCATGCCCGCCATGGTCGCGCCCAGGTAGATCACCGCGGCCTCATGCCAATTCGGCAGCATGAAAGACACCACGCTGCCCGGCGGTATGCGGGCGTGCAGAGCATTGGCCAGTGTTGTCGCCTGCCGGCACAGGCTTTGACAGTCCACCCACCGATCGCCGTCGACCAGCGCCACCCGCTGCGGCGTGCGCCGCGCCGCGTCGCGCAGCGAGTCGGCCAACGTGCCCCGAACCCACCAGCCGCGTGCATAGGCGTCGGCGGCGCGTTCGTCGTCCCAGCGAATCGACCGTCCGCCGGTCAGCTTTCGTTCACGGTGTCTCGGCATGGCTTCCTTGACATATAGGTGCCGGCTAGCCTTTCATGCGCCGCATCGTCATCGAGTGACGGAAACGGGACGCGGGATGGGTGTTGATCGTGACCTGGGCGATCTGCCCGTCAGACGTCGTGTAGGTGCGCCGCACCTGCAGCGCTGGTGCCCCGGCCTCGACGTCGAGGCCGTCCGCCAGTGCCGGTGGAATGAGTACCGCCGCGATTTCCTGATGAACCTCAACGATACTCAGGCCGAACAGGTCTTCGATCAAAGGAAAGATCGGGCCTTCGTGGCGCGCCAACAGCCTGCCCACCGCCGCAAACGCGCGGTTGATGTAGTACTCGGTGCGGCACAATGCGGGCTCCGCGGACTGTGCCCCCTCGGCGCGCCGGAAACCCCGAACGCTCAGCCACTGCTCGCCGAGCGTCAGCCCCGTCCGTGCCGCCAGCTCGTCGTCGAGTCTGACCATCGCGACGGATTCGATCGGAAAGTGCGTGCCGGTCGCGAATGCCAGCAGGTCGTTGATCGACATGACGTGCTGAACGTAGGAGTCCGTCGACGGCCGCGGCACCACGAGGGTTCCGGTGCGCGGCCGCGACGACACCAGGTTGTCTTCGCGCAACCGCCGCAGCGCCTCACGAATTGTGTAGCGGCTCACCGCAAACCGCTCGCACAGCTCGTGTTCGGTCGGCAATTGCGACCCGACCGGATACACGCCGTCCACGATCTCCTTACGGAGGGTACGCGCGACCTGCAGGTAGCGATGATCCACAACTTTGGGTTCTGACAATTCAGTCCTCAGCGCCTTCCCGGTGTATCGCCAGCACACTGCCCTCTGCGTCCGCCGATACGTAGAGCGTCCCGTCGGGTCCCGCGGCGATGCCGGCGAACGGCCCCTGCGGCCCGGAGAACGGCGGCATCCCCAGCAGCGGCTTGGGGACGACGCCCGGCGGCGCGCCTACCGGCAGGTCCGACGCGACGACGCCGCGGTCACCGCTCGCCAGGTCGAACTCGATGAGCTCCTGCGCGCCGACATCGACGACATAGAGCCGCCCGTCGAGCATGAGGATGCCATGGGGTCGCCGCAAGCCGTCCAACGCTGTGGTGATTCTTGCGCCCGTTCCGCCTATCCTCACCACCCGACCAGCTCCCGCTTCGGCGACGAAGCACGCGCCGTCGGGAGCGATGGCCACGCCAATCGGATCGTTCAATCCGGCCGCGAGCACCTCGACGAGGCCGGACCTGATTGCCAGCACCCGTCCCGCACCCAGTTCGGCGGCCACGATGGCCCCACCGGGAGCCACCGCCACGCCATACAACTGGTCGAAACCCTCTGCCAGCACTTCACTTTCGTTGCTACCGGGCCGATACCGAGCGAGCTGGCCATTGGAGGTGGTGACGACGAACTCGCCGGCGCCGGTAGCGGCCAGCCCGCGCAAGAAGCCCGGATATCCTGGGCTGAACAGCATTCCGACGGTCCGCAGTGTGGGGGGCCTGATGGGCGACGACCCGCTTCGCCCGCCGGCGCCCAAAGCGTAGAAGTAGGTCCCGTCGGCGACGTAGAGGTCGCCGTTGGTATCAACCGCCAGATCCAGCGGCCAGTTCATGCCGCCCGGCAGCGCGGTGCGGGCCTGGCCACCGCCGAGGATCTCGGCGATCTCGCCGGTGAAGTTGGAGACAAACAGCCGCTCGCCCACGAAGGTGAGGTTGTCCAGCCCGGGATTCAGGGCTGCCAGCACGGTGCGATCGCCGGTGCGGGGATCGATGCGCAGCACCTGACCGCTGTGCACCTGGGTCGACACGATGCGGCCGCTGGAGTCGAACTTCACCGCGTCTGGGACGCCGAGATCGCCGGCCACTCGTTCAGGCTCGCCGCCGTCGGGGTCGATGCGCCAGATCTCGTTGGCCCCCATCAACGGGAAATACAACAAGCCGTCGGGCCCGACCTCCATCGCGTTGGGCGACGGCGCGTTCTCCAGCAGCACTCGGGGCGCACCGCCGTTGAGGTCAAGTTCGAGCAGGCGCCCGCCCGCCCGGCACTCGCCGATGAACAACCGGCCCCGGTGAAAAGTGATGCCGTTGGCCGACGGCACGTCGGCGCGCAGCACCCGCGTGCGCCCCGCGGCGTCGCGCAGGCTGACTCGTCCGTCCATCACCTCGGTGGCGTAGAGGTTCCCGCTCGGGTCGAAGGCGACGTCGTCGGGCGCGACGATCTCCCCGCCCTTGGCACTGATGACGTCCAGCCGACCGGTCGTCACGTCGAGTGCGCTGATCTGGCTGCCGGTCACCTGCGCGATGTAGACCCGGCCGTCCGGACCGGTGCGCAGCCCGTTGGCCCCGAAGAGCCGGCTGGGCGGAGTGAGCCGCGTCAGGCTCCAGCCCTCGGCGAGGCTGGGCTGCCGCGCGGCAAGGTAGCGGCCCTGAGACAGGCCGTGCGGCGCCAATCCGGTTGCGGCTATCACCGCTCGCACGATAGCAATCGGCGAATAGTCCAGACAATAGCTAGCCCCGAAGCGGGCGGGCCCTTGACGGGGGCGCTATGCGCAGAGAATCATGCTCTCTAATGAATGCACGTCATTATCTTGTCCGGACAATTATAAGATAGCCGATGAATCGGGACCTGCTCAGGCTTGACGGGCGCATTGTCGTCGTTTCCGGCGCCGCCGGCGGCGGCATCGGTACCACCGTCACACGCATGGTCGCCGAGGCGGGGGCGACCGTGGTCGCGGTGAGCCGCGATCAAGACAATCTCGATCGGCATGTGAAGCCACTGCTGGCCGAGGGTTTGTCGGTCGTGCCGCTGGCGGCCGACGCGTCCACCGACGACGGGGTGGACGCCACGCTCGAGGCGGTGCGGCGCACCGAGGGCGAACTCCACGGACTGGTCAACGTCGCGGGTGGCGCGGATCCGTCGACGTGGATGCCGTCGACCCGGGTGACGCGCAGTGACTGGCGCGAACTGTTCACCCGAAATCTGGAGACGATGTTCTTCATGAGCCAGGCCGTCGCCGCCGAACTGAAGCGGCGCAAGTGTGGGGGCTCGATCGTTTCGGTCTCGTCGATCAGCGGGATGAACACGGCGCCCTTCCACATTGCTTACGGCACTGCCAAAGCCGCGATCGTGGCGGTAACGCGCACCATGGCGCTCGAACTGGCGGCCGGCGACGAGGGGTCGCGCGGCACCGTCATCCGGGTCAACGCCGTGGCACCCGGGGTGACCAGGACGCCGGCGTCGGGCACGTACGTCGACGACGACCCGGAACGCGACCGCCACGCCATCGCGATGGGACGCCGTGGCTGCCCGGAAGAGGTGGCCGGAGCGATTCTCTTTCTGCTGTCCGATCTTTCGAGCTACATCACCGGACAGACGTTGCTCGTGGACGGCGGCCTGAACCTCAAATGGGGGCACCTGGGCGCTGACAACACCTCTCTGTTCCTCAAGGACGAAACCTTCCGCGCGGCGATTACACGTTGGGACGGGGCCTGAGCGGCAATGGGATTAGGAAGCGAGGACGCGATGGACCGGGCCGACGAGCTGGCCACGCCGGTCACGATCCCGGTGGAGGCATATATCTCCGAGGAGTACGCCCACGCGGAACGCGACAAGTTGTGGCGAAAGGTCTGGCAGCAAGTCGGGCGGATCGAAGACCTCCCCAAGGTGGGCAGCTACCTCACCTACGACATTCTCGACGATTCAGTCGTGGTGGTGCGGACCGGGCCCGACAGTTTGGCGGCGCATCACAACGTCTGCATGCACCGCGGCCGTCGGCTGGTGGACGTCCCGGCGGGAGCGAAAAGTGCTTGCGGCCACAAGAAGTCGTTTGTGTGCGGCTTTCACGGCTGGACGTACGACCAGGATGGCAACTGCATCCACGTGCCCGAGAAGCAGGACTGGCAGGGCGCCCTGACGCCGGAGAACACCCATCTGGCAACCGTCAACGTCGACACCTGGGGCGGCTGGATCTGGGTCAACATGGATCCCGGTTGTGAGCCGCTGCGTGACTACCTCGAGCCCGCAGCCACCATGCTCGATCCCTTCCAGCTGCAGGACATGCGCTGCAAATGGCGCAAATGGCTGCATTTCGGGTGCAACTGGAAGGTTGCCATGGAAGCCTTCAACGAGACCTACCACGTCGCGACCACACACCCGCAGTTCACCAAGTTCGGCAACTTCCGTGGTTGGGCCGTGGCACACGGCAAGCACAGCAATATCGGCTACGACGCGCCGGCGGACCTCGAGGAAACCAAATCGAAGATCCGGCTCGGAACGGGCGCGGACCCACGCATCTCGACCGCCGAGATGCAGGTCTACACGTTGGACGAAACCAACGCCACGACCACCAAAACACTCGTGGAAGCTGCGTGCCGACTGGTCGACGAGCTACCCGAAGGTGCACCGGCCGGCCAGGTGCTCGAGCATTGGCTCGCATCCGCGCGACGTGACGATGCCGCGCGTGGTGTGACCTGGCCGACGATCGATCCCGAACACCTGGCCCGCAGCGGCACCGCCTGGCAGATATTTCCCAACTTTCAGATCGGGCAGGGCCTGACCACCGCGCTGTGCTACAGCGCCCGGCCCCACGGCTACGACCCCGATAGCTGCATCTTCGAAGCGGCGTGCTACGAACTCTATCCCAAAGGTGAAGAGCCGCAAACCGAATGGGTGTACGCGCCGCCGGGCGACCCGAATTGGCGCAGTGTGCTGCCGCAGGACTTCTCCAACATGGCCGCCGTCCAGCAAGGCATGAAGTCGCTGGGCTTCTCCGGCCCGAAGCCCAACCCCTACATGGAGCGCAGCACCGCAAATCTGCACCGTAACCTCGCCGAATACCTGGGCACCGGTGCGCCCAGCAAGCTGGCCACTGACCTGAAAAGAGAGACAGGGGAATGAAAGTCAACCTTGGGTTCGGATCGCACAACTCCCACGACTGGGAACGGGTGCTGGCCGGAGACTTCAGCCACCCGCCCGTCACCGCCGATTGGGAGTGCGTCCAGGCCACGCTCGCGATCGCCGATCTGGCCGAACCGCTGGGGTTCGACGGCATCTGGATGCCGGAGCACTGCGGGACCCCGTATGGCATGACGCCCAACCCGATTCAGGCGTTGAGCTATTTCGCCGGTCGTACGGAACGCGTCAGCCTCGGCACCTTCGTCGTCGTCGCGCCGTGGTGGCATCCGATCCGGTTGGCACACCAGATCGCCTACCTGGACATCCTCTCCAACGGGCGGTACACGACGATCGGGATCGGGCGCGGGGTGTCGAAAGGAGAGTTCGACGCCGTCGGCGTCCCCCGCGAGGAAAGCAGGCAGCGCTTCAACGAAACCCTCGACATCCTGCAGCTGGCGCTGTCCGGCGAGCGGTTCTCCTACGAAGGAGAGATCTTCACGGTTCCCGAGATGTCGCTTCGTCCGGAACCCCGGACCCGCGACCTGTTCTCGCGCATTTACAGCTCATCGTCGACCGCGGAATCGCTGGAGATCCTCGCCCGCCGCGGCATGGTCCCGCTCTTCGTGGGAAACAAGCCGATCGAGGATGCCGGACGAGAAGTGCAGCAGGTGAACATATTCCGCAAGGAGGAGGGCCTGCCGCCCTGCCAGCCGAAGAACGTGATGTTCATGTACTGCACCACAGAGGATCCCGCCAGGTCTGAGGAATGGATCTGGACCGCCAACCGGGATGTCACCGTGCACTACGGATTCGCCGACGCCTCGAACTTCAAGGGCGTCAAGGGGTACGAAGCCTATGCGGCCCGGGAGGCCAGCGCGACGGCCGTCCTCGCGTCGTCGGTGACCGGAGCGGCCAAAGGAGGGCAGCCCAAAACCCCGGGCTATCACGCGTCCAACCTGCTGATCGGGACGCCGGAGGAGATCTTCACCAGGATCAAGGCCGCCCAGGAGGCGTGCTCGTTCTGCGAGCTGACGATCGTGCCGCAATTCGGCACGATGCCCTACCCCGAGGCGATGGCGAGCACGGAGTTGTTCGCCAAAGAGGTGCTGCCCGACGTGCAGAAGATGGAGGCGCCCCTGCATGCCGCGGCGCTACCGGAGAACGCTCTGGCATGACTGATATTTCGAGGCCGGACTGCCCGCCGACTCAGACGCCGGACGACGTCGACATCGGAGCGCTGCGCGAAAAGTACCGCGGGGAGCGCGACAAGCGGCTGCGTCCGGAAGGGTCCAAACAGTACGTCGAACTGGTCGACGACTTCGCCGGGTACTACGAAACCGATCCGTACTCGCCGCCGTTGGTTCGCGACCCGATATCGGAGGACATCGATGTCGCGGTGCTCGGCGGCGGCTTCGGGGGCCTGCTGTGCGCCGCGTACCTGAAGAAGGCGGGAGTCGATGACGTCCGGATCATCGAGCTGGGCGGCGACTTCGGCGGTGTGTGGTACTGGAACCGTTACCCCGGCATCCAGTGCGACAACGAATCGTACTGTTACATACCGCTGCTCGAAGAACTGAACTTCATCCCGTCGAAGAAGTTCGCCGATGGCGCCGAGATCTACGACCATTGCCGGCGCATCGGAAAGCACTACGGCCTCTACGATTCCGCGATCTTCTCCACACAGGTCCGCGAGCTGCACTGGGACGAGGCCATCAAGCGCTGGCGCGTCGGCACGGACCGGGACGACGACATCCGGGCGCGGTTCGTGGTGATGGCCTCCGGACCCTTTCACCGGCCGAAGCTGCCGGGGATTGCCGGGATCATGGATTTTCAAGGACACAGCTTTCACTCGTCGCGCTGGGACTACGGATATACCGGCGGGGACTCTTCCGGCGGACTGGACAAGCTCGCCGACAAGCGCGTCGCGGTGGTGGGCACCGGTGCGACGGCGATCCAGATCGTGCCCTATCTGGGCCGGTATGCCCGGCACCTCTACGTCTTTCAGCGCACACCGTCGTCCGTCGGGGCCCGCAACAACACTCCGACGGATCCCCAGTGGGTGAAAACGCTAAGGCCCGGCTGGCAGAAGGAGCGCCAGCGCAACTTCCACGCCTGGACGTTCGAAGGAATGGCGCTGGGCCAGCCGGACTACGTCTGCGACTTCTGGACCGAACTCGGCCGCAACACCGCCGCGCGGGTCATGGCGCTCGAGGACCCGGCAGCCCTGACCCCCGAGCAGTTCATGGCCATCCGGGAAGAAGAGGACTTCAAGGTGATGGAGCGACTGCGGCGCCGCGTCGACGCCATCGTCGGGGACCCCGGGACCGCCGATGCGCTCAAGCCCTACTACCGGTTCCTGTGCAAAAGGCCGTGCACCAACGACGACTACCTGCACACCTTCAACCGCCCGAACGTGACGCTGGTCGACGTGTCGTCGACAAAGGGCGTCGAGGGGGCGACGGCAAAAGGCTTGGTCGCCAACGGCATAGAGTACGAAGTCGACTGCATCATCTACGCCAGCGGGTTCGAGATCACCACCGAGATCAGCCGCCGGTACTCCATCGACGCGATCGAGGGCCGGGACGGGCTGTCGCTCTTCGACCACTGGCGTAGCGGATACCAGACGCTGCACGGGATGACCAGCCGCGGGTTCCCCAATCAGTTCTTCACCGGGTTCACTCAGGTGGGCATCTCCGCGAACATCGCCGCCAACTATGAACTGCAGGGCGAGCACATCGCCTACATCATCTCCGAAGCCCTGACCCGGGGCGCGCTCACGGTGGAACCCACCCAAGAGGCGCAGGACGAATGGTGTAAAGCCATCCGCGAGAACGCGATTGACAACAGCCGATTCGACCTGGAGTGCACACCGGGCTACTACAACAACGAGGGCGGCGGCGCCGGGGTCGCCGAAGGCGAGGGCATCCGTTCTCACATCGGCGAACCCTATGGCCCAGGCTTTTACGTCTTCGGCGAACTGCTGTCCGAGTGGCGTGCCCAGGGTGATCTGGATGGTTTGGTGCTGGGATCGTGACGGTTGAACGCAGATTCGACAACCGGGTAGCCGTGGTGACCGGCGCCGGGCGGGGACTGGGACGAGAGTACGCCCTGCTGTTGGCTTCCCGGGGTGCCAAGGTCGTCGTCAACGACAACGGTGGCGCCCTGACCGGGGCCGGCACGGACGCCGGCCCTGCGCAACAGGTGGTCGCCGAGATCAGGGCGGCCGGCGGCGACGCGGTCGCCTGCGTCGAGTCGGTCGCGACCGCGGAGGGTGGCCAGGCGATCATCGGCGCCGCGCAGGACCGCTACGGACGCATCGACATCCTCATCCACAATGCCGGCAACGTACGGCGAGGCTCGCTGAAGGAGATGAGCTACCAGGACTTCGACGCCGTCATCGATGTCCATCTGCGCGGCGCCTTCCACGTGCTGCGACCGGCGTTCCCGATCATGTGCGACGCGCATTACGGCCGGATCGTGTTGACCTCGTCGATTGGCGGCCTGTACGGCAACCACGGTGTCGCGAACTATGCCGCGGCGAAGGCGGGCCTGGTGGGTCTGGCCAACGTCGTCGCGCTCGAAGGTGCGGCGGACGGCGTGCTCTGCAACGTCATCGTTCCCTCGGCGGTGACGAGAATGGCTGAAGGCCTGGATATTTCGGCATACCCGCCGATGGGCACCGAGCTCGTTGCGCCGGTGGTCGGATTACTGGCCCACGAAACCTGCCCGATCACCGGTGAGATGCTGATTGCGATCGCGGGCCGGGTGGCCAGAGTGGTCGTCGCGGAAACCCCTGGGGTGCAGCGTCCGTCGTGGTCGATCGAGGATGTGGCCGAGCAGCTCGACGCCATCCGCTGCGCCGCCGCGCCGCTGGTCTTTCCCGTCGTCCCCGACGGGCATGCCGATCACATCCGCTACAGTTTCGAGACCGCGCTGAGGAAGGAAGGGGTGCGCCATGCCTAGTCGCCTCCCCAATTCCAGCAACCGGGGCGGCCCGCTGGCGGGTGTGCGCGTCGTCGACCTCACCGCGATGGTGATGGGGCCCTACTGCACGCAGATCATGGCCGACATGGGCGCCGACGTGATCAAGGTCGAGCCCCCAAAGGGCGACGACACCCGCTACGTCTCGGTCGGGCCGGTCCGGGGCATGGGCGGAGTCTTCGTCAACGTCAACCGCGGCAAGCGCGGCGTCACCCTCGACCTGCAGTCCGACTGGGGTAAGTCCGTCCTGCGCGCGCTCATCGAGCAGGCCGACGTCTTCATTCACTCGATGCGGTCCAAGGCGGTTGCCCGCCTTGGATTCAGCTACGACGAGGTGGCCGCGATCAACCCCGGCATCGTGTACACCAACTGTTACGGGTACAGCCGGCGCGGGCCCAACGGTGATCTGCCGGCCTACGACGACACCATCCAGGCCGCGTGCGGGCTGCCGTTCGTCCAAGAACAGTTGACGGGCGAGCCCAATTACGTCGGCACGATATTGGCCGACAAGGTCGCGGGTCTCACCGCGCTCTACGCCACCATGATGGCGTTGTTCCACCGCGAGCGCACCGGCGAAGGACAAGAGGTGGAAGTCGGCATGTTCGAGACGCTGGCGTCGTTCATGCTGGTCGAACACGCCAACGGTGCCATGTTCGACCCGCCGCTGGGCCCCGCGGTTTATCCGCGCACGGTGGCACCCAACCGCCGCCCCTACCGCACCAGCGACGGCTACGTCGCCGCGTTGATCTACAACGACAAGCATTGGGCCGCGTTCATCGACGCCGTGAAGCCCCCCTGGGCCAGCGACCTGTATGCCACGCTGGAGCGACGTGCGCGCCAGATCGACACGGTCTACGCCCTGCTCGCCGAGACCCTCGCCCAGCGGACCACAGACGAATGGATCGAACTGTTCCGCCGATTGGAGATACCAGCCGCGTCTCTGTCCAGCCCGGCAAACCTGTTCGACGACGAGCACCTCAACGCCGTCGGCTTTTTCGAGACGGTGGACACGCCGCACGGCCCGGTCCGGTTCCCGGGCGTGCCCACCTGGTTCTCCCGAACCCCGGGCCATGTTGCGGGTCCCGCGCCGGAGTTGGGAGCCGATACCGCAGAGGTTCTCGAAGAACTCGGATTGGGCCTCGCCGACGTGCGAGGCGACGTGAAACCCGCAGGTCAGGCCTAGCCCGAGCCGACATCGTCGCCGCGGGAAAACCGTTGCGTGTCTTCGCGTGTCTTCGCCTGCATCCGGCAGCGTCGCCTCTAAGCTTGCTTCGATCAAGAGGAGGGGCAGCGACGTATCGGCAGCAACGATGGCGCCGGACGAGATGGTGGTCAGGGCGCGCTAACAGCGAACACTGAGCCGGGCGGGACGAACTCCGCGCCGGCGGATTCTGCTCGGCGGCCACGATGGGTCGTTCCCGTACGCCGCGCCGGTCGGCTGGCGATTTGGGATAAACCGGAGCGGCGCAGCGGGATTCCCGCGCTGGATGGGCTGCGCGCGGTGGCGGTTGCGTTGGTGCTCGCCGGGCACGGCGGCATCCCCGGTGTGGGCGGTGGGTTCATCGGCGTCGACGTCTTCTTCGTCCTCAGCGGCTTCCTGATCACGTCGCTGCTGCTGGACGAGCTGGGACGCACCGGTCGTATTGAGCTGACCGGCTTCTGGATTCGCAGGGCGCGACGGTTGTTGCCGGCGTTGGTCTTGATGGTGCTCACCGTGGGCGCGGCGCGCGAGCTTCTTCCGACTCAGGCCCTCACCGGGTTACGCAACGACGCGATCGCGGCATTCCTCTGGGTGGCGAATTGGCGGTTCGTGGCCCAGAAGACCGACTACTTCACCCAAGGCGCTCCACCGTCGCCGCTCCAGCACACCTGGTCGCTCGGCGTCGAGGAACAGTACTACTTTGTCTGGCCGGTGCTGCTCATCGCGGTTGCCGTGCTGTTGGCGGCGCGGGCCAGGCGCTACTTCATGCGGGCCACCGTGGGCGGGGTTCGCTTTGCCGTCTTCGCGATTGCCACACTGGGCGCGCTGGCTTCCGCCGCCGCGGCCATCGTCTTCGTTTCCGGCGGCACTCGTGACCGAATATATTTCGGCACCGACACCCGTGCGCAGGCGTTGCTGATCGGCTCGGCGGCAGCGGCTCTGCTGGTTCGGGATTGGCCGTCGCTGAACCGCGGCTGGTGCATGATCCGGACGCGGTGGGGGCGGCGGGTTGCCCGCTTGCTGCCGTTTGTCGGTGTGGCGGGGCTGGCGGGGGCCACTCACTACGCAACCGGGAGCGTCGGTGAATTTCGCCACGGACTGCTGACCGGAGTCGCCATCGCGTCCGTTGCCGTCGTCGCCTCGGTGGCAGTGGAGCAGCGCGGAGCGATTGCCCGCGTCCTGGCCGTGCCGCCGCTGGTATGGCTGGGCACCATTTCCTACGGCGTGTATCTGTGGCATTGGCCAATCTTTCTGGCGCTCAACGGCGAACGTACCGGGTGGACTGGGCTGCCGCTGTTCGGCGCCCGGTGTGCCGCCACGGTGGTGGTGGCCGCCGCATCGTGGTGGCTCATCGAACAACCGATCCGGCGCTGGCGGCCGGCCCGGGTGCCGTTGTTGCCGCTGGCGGCGGCCACCGTGGCCAGCGCCGCCGCGGTCACGCTGCTGGTGATTCCGGTGGGAACCGGACCCGGCCTGCGTGAGGTAGGCCTGCCGCCCGGCGTCTCGGCGGTCGCGGCGGTGTCGCCGTCGCCGCCGGGCGAGAGTCGCGCACGGCCACGAGATCCCAACCGGCCGTTCACCGTTTCGGTGTTCGGAGATTCGATCGGGTGGACCTGGATGCATTACCTTCCGCCGACGCCCGGATTCACGTTCCTCGACCACACGGTCATCGGCTGCAGCCTGGTGCGCGGCACACCGTATCGGTACATCGGCCAAACCCTGGAGCAGCGGGCGGAATGCGACGGCTGGCCGATCAGGTGGTCAACGCAGGTCAACCAGGACCGGCCGGACGTCGCGCTGTTGATTATCGGCCGCTGGGAGACCGTCGACCGGGTCAACGAGGGGCAGTGGACCCATATCGGCGATCCCACGTTCGACGCATACCTCAACGGCGAACTCGAGCGTGCCCTGAATATCGTGAGCTCCACCGGGATTCGCGTGGTGGTGGCCACCGTGCCCTACAGCAGGGGCGGCGAAAAGGCGGACGGCCGCTTGTACCCCGAGGACCAGCCGGACCGGGTCAACCTGTGGAACACCATGCTACGCAACACGGTTAGCCACCATCCCAATGTTGCGATCCTCGACTTGAACAAGAAGCTATGTCCGGACGGCGTTTACACCGCCAAGGTCGACGGAATCAAGGTGCGCAGCGACGGCGTTCACCTCACCCCCGAAGGGGTGAAGTGGCTGACGCCTTGGCTCGAGGAATCCCTGCGGTAGGCGTTAATCGTCGGTGCGGCAGCTGATTTCCATGCTGTCGCTGTCGCGGACGAGGAAGTTGAAGCTGGTGTACCCGTTGTCGGGATTGCGCACGAGGTCGAGATAAGGCCCGGTGTCGGCCGCGCTGGTGTTGTCGGCGACGATCAAGGCACCAGTGGGCAGGCGGGGTTCGAGCAACTTCATCACCGGTAGATAGAGATCCTTCCAGCCGTCGAGCAGCACGAAATCAACGGGTCCGTCGAGGCTAGCCAGTGTGGACAGGGCATCTCCTTCGAGAATGGTGATGACATCGTCCAAACCGGTCTCGGCGAATGTCTTTTTCGCGGCGGCGATCTTGGTGTCGCTGAGCTCGGTGGTCACCACGCGTCCGGTGCCGTTGTCGCGCACGGCCGATGCCAGATGCACCGCGGAGATGCCGAAAGACATGCCGAATTCGACTACCGTCGTTGGTCGGGTCGCCCGCACCAGCGCATAGAGCAGCCGGCCGGCTTCGGGTGTCACCGGAATGTAGAACTCGCTCATCGCCTCGGTGCGTTCCGCCGTCGTCATCGGCCGCTCGAACTGACCACGTCGCTCACGCAACAGCGACATCTGGGCTTGCGATTCGGCGTACATCCGGTCGAGCACCGCGGCGACCTTGGGGTCCTGCAAAGTTGTCGGCATGTTTCGAGCGTAAGCCTCGAGGGGATGCCGCCGGACGGCGCCCGGAGGCAGGCGAATGTGAGTCAGGACATGCGATCGGCATCGTTCGCGTAAGGAATGCGATAAGGAGTTTGACGAGCGTTGGGTGGCGGTGCGAGCATGGCTTTGCAAACACCTCGGTAGGTGAGGCGTCTGCACGGATACAGGCCACTGACCCCGAACGTCGAGAGACGCCCCGGGTCAGGACAGCTCTTCCCGGACCCAAGGGTTGAGCCCAAGTGGCTTCCGGACGAAGTTCCGGATACGCCGTGCAGTGCCGAAGCTCCGACGAGAGGGGTGTGATCGGCGGTCCGCCGCCTTTCGTTCGTTCCTCTTGTGGTTCAGGTGAATGTGGTGACACCCGCGTGTGTCCTGGCCGTGAGGAGGTGAGGGCGAGATGAGTCCCGGCGATAGTCCCTATCCGAAATCCGTCTTGTCCCAATCCGGTTCCGGCATTCTTCGCGCCGCCTGAAGTCCTGGGCGCTCGTTCTCCGCTGCTAAGCGCGTTGCGCAGTTGCACGTCACGTGCTGCGCGCCGAATGCCATGAGTCGATCGGGCCTTTTCGACAGGAGAAGATCATGGCTTTTGTTGTTACCCACCGTGTTTCCGGACTAACCAGGGGAAGCGGCCGGTCATTGCTGCACTCGGGGCGGCTGTTGGCGGGCAAGCTGCACGCGCGGCGCAGGCTGACTCCGCAGGAGCGGGCCAACCTGTACGTCTCGCGGATGCCGATCGCCGTCATCACCGCCTCGCTGGGTGGACACCCGTCGGACAGTGCGGGTGGCCGCCGGTGATTTCCCCGTCAAGGCTCGGTGGCGGGCGCCGATAAGGCGCTCGCCGCCTAGCCAGGTGGGTATCGCCTGAATCGGCACCTGGATCGCCGAAGCGAGCCGGCCGCTACTGCGAACCATTCGGCAGCAGAACGATCTTGCCGTGGGTGTGCCGCCGTTCGAGTTCCTCGAAGGCGTCCGCGACCCGGTCCAACGGATAGGTGGCGGCGACATCGAAATCGAGGGCGCCGGTCGCGACCAGATCGGCCATTTCGGCGAGCACTTCGGGTGTCGACGCCTCGGCGCTGCCTTCGGTCTTGGCGCCGACTTCGACGGCCTTCTGAAACGCGATGATGGTGTCGATTCGCTCGGGTGCGATGCCGAGGTCCACCGCGAGCTGGACGTAGTCGGGCCCGAATAAGTCGATGAACGCATCGATTCCCTCCGGCGCTGCCTCCCGCAGCCGGGTGGCCAGCTCTTGGAGATCGTTGCCGTAGGCGATCGGGATGACGCCATGGGCGCGCAGCCAGTCGGCGTTGCCTGGTCCTGCGATGCCGAGCACCCGTGCCTTGTGCAAGGCCAGCAGTTGTACGACAAGACTTCCGACTCCGCCCGCGGCGGCCGAGACGGCGACCGTATCACCCGGCTGGGGCGAGACCGAGCGGACGGCGGCATACGCCGTCGCGGCCACCACGTAGAGCGAACCTGCTACCTCCCAACTCAATTGGGGAGGCTTACGGACCAATTGATCCACCGGGACGGCGGTGTGGGTCGCGTGGCTGGACCGGCGGAAGCTGAATCCCAATACCTCGTCGCCCACCGAGAACTCCGTGACCCCGGGCCCGATGGCGGTCACCACGCCGGCGAGGTCGCTGCCCTCACCGGACGGAAAGGTGGCGGGAAAGATGTCGCGCAGCGCCCCGGTCCGGATTGCGGCCTCGCCGGGATTGATCCCGGCGGCCCGAACTTCGACCACCACTTCACCCAGGCCTGGCGACGGCATGTCGATGTCCGTCACGTACAACACGTCACGTCCCCCGTAGCGGTCGAACCGTACGGCACGCGCCCCAGCCGTCATTGCGCTCTCCTTACCCCGCGAATATGCCCAACCCCACGCCAGCATAGGCCGGGCACCGGCGCCACCGGCGGGGTTGTCCGCCCAGGTCGCGAGCCGCCGGCCTTGTTCCCGGCGGCATTTCGCAGTAGCGTCAGGCGCCGCGGCCGAACCGGCTGCCTATCGTCGCTGCCAGGCATGGATTCACGGGGAAGGAATGCCCATGGAGCTCGCCCGAATCACGGTCGCCGGCTGGGCCGTCGCCACCGCGGTGATCGCCACCGCGACCGCCGGCTGCGGCAACGACCACAATGCGTCGTCACCTTCGTCGTCGAGTTCCGCGACTTCCTCGACCAGTTCGAGCACGGTAACGAGTCCGGCGCCGGGACAACCCTCCGATTACAGTTCGCTGCTGATCAAGGCCAGCGATATCGGCGGAGATCTGACGACCCCCCAACCACCCGTGCTGAACCCCAACAATGCGGCGGGCGTCGCACAGCTTTTCGCCAACGCCGACAACAGCCGACGAATCGGGGACACCATCTTGATCGTCGCGGATCCCGCGGCCGCGGTCGCAGGGCTCGAGAACACCAAGACCAATTACGCGGGCCGGGTCACCGGCACGTGGCAGCCGGTCAACGTCGGTTCCAATGGAGCAATGATTTCCGGTACCTCGCCCGACAATTCTCAGGCGGTGACGGTGCTGTTGTTCACCGAAGGCAAGGCGCTCGTGAATCTGGAATTCGACAGCGCGCCAAACGATCCGATCGATGCCGCCGTTGCGACCGATGTCGGGCGCAAGCAGGACGCCGCGATCAAGAGCGGGTTGCCCAGCTAACCGAGCCGAGGCGCGGCGAACCTGCCGCGCGCCGTCAGGCCACGACCTCGATGGGGTCGCCGACGTTCACCTGGTTGAAGTACCAGGCCGCGTTGTCCGGGCTGAGGTTGATGCATCCGTGGCTGACGTTGGCGTGGCCCTGCGAGTCGACCGACCAGGGGGCCGAGTGCACGAAGACACCGCCCCAGGTGACGCGGACCGCGTATTGGGCGGTGATCTTGTATCCCTCGGGTGAACTCAGGGGAATACCGATAGTCCGCGAGTCCATCACCACCGTGCGGTCCTTCTCCAGAGCTGTGAAGTCGCCGATCGGCGTCGGGCGGGTGGGCTTGCCCATCGACGCCGGCATCGTGCGGAGGACCTCTCCGTCTCGGCTGACCGTGAACGTGTGCGCGGACAGGCTGGCGACACCGAGTAACTCGTCACCGGTGTCAAAGCCCGTCGTCAGGGCCTGCACGCCCACCGACACATGGGTATGGCTCGGCCAGTAGTGGTTCGGAACCCACTGCACCACGTTGCTTTCGGCCCACTCGAAATGGCCTTGCGTATTGCTCGGCGACGCGATATGGATGGAGCGCTCTGCGGTGCCGCGGTCGCTGACCGGTGTGGTGAATGTGACCACGACGGGATGGGCGACGCCGACCAGCGCGCCGTCAGCCGGCAAGACCGATGCCACCCCGGGAACCGGCGCGGGTACCGGGACCGCGGCCACGCTGCGCGTGCCGCTCCCCAACGCGCCCATGGCCGTGATCGCCACCATGACGAATAGATAACGAACCGCTCGACGCATGGCGTTCACCCTTTGAGACGGTGCAGTCAACACAACGGTATTCTACTGGCTGTCTACCCATTACGGTCTTCAGCAAACGATTGCAGCTTCGTCCGCTCGCCACGATAACGATCCGATTGCCGGTTTGGTTCAATTCCATCACGGACGTCGCGGGTCAGGCGCGGACCTGAGCGCCGCCGGCCGGGTCGCCGCTAGCATTGCCCAACATGCCGAGTGTTCCCAATGTGGTTGCATTGGAACGCGATTACCGCCCATGCGTAACCAGCGCCGGGGCCGCGCCTGCCGGGAAACCCCTGTTGACCAGAGCAGTCACGAAAGTTATTCCAATACCAGGAGTTTCACGGGGCGAACCGTTCGAACTGCCGTCGCGGTCGGATCTTTCGGGACGCATCCGGACACGACTTCGCGACCTGTCGAAGTAAACGTTTTGGCATTGTCCGGCCTTGTGCGACACGCCGGATTGGCCGACGTGCGGGCGACGCGTTAGCCTCAGCGAGGCCGGTGCGCGGAGGCCGAGGAGGTGCGGGTGCTCTTCCGTCAACTGGAGTACTTCGTTGCAGTCGCCCAGGAGCGTCACTTCGCCAGGGCGGCCGAGAAGTGCTACGTCTCCCAGCCCGCACTCTCCGCCGCGATCGCCAAGCTCGAACGCGAGCTGAACGTCACGCTGATCAACCGTGGGCACAGCTTCGAAGGTCTCACTCCCGAAGGGGAACGATTGGTCGTGTGGGCCAAGCGGATCCTTGCCGAACACGACTCGTTCAAGGCCGAGGTGCACGCCGTGCGGTCGGGTATCACCGGTACGCTCCGGCTGGGCACGGTTCCGACGGCCTCAACGACGGCTTCCCTGGTGCTCTCGGCCTTCTGTTCGGCGCATCCACTGGCGAAGGTACAGATCCTGTCGCGGCTGGCCGCCACCGAGCTGTACCGACGGCTGCGCGAATTCGACCTGGACGCAGTGATAGTGCACACCGCACCCGATGACGGTCATGAGGTGAGCTTGGTGCCGCTCTACCAGGAGCACTACGTGCTGCTGTCGTCGACGGACATGTTGCCTTCCGGCGCGTCGACACTGACGTGGCCGGAGGCCGCGCAATTGCCCCTGGCGTTGCTGTCTGCCGGCATGCGGGATCGCCAGATCATTGACGAAGCGTTCGCTGCCCACGGCATCACCGTCGCTCCGCAGGTTGAAACCGACTCCGTCGCTTCGCTATTGGCTCAGGTTTCCACCGGAAACTGGGCATGCATCGTTCCGCATACCTGGCTGTGGACGTCGCCGTTGGGCGCGGGAATCCGCGCCGTCGAAATGGTCGATCCGGTGGTGCAGGCCGAGATCGCGCTGGCCACCAATTCGGGCGGACCGGGGTCGCCAATCGCCCGCGCCCTCGCCGCATGCGCACAGGAGCTGGCGCTGAACGAGTTCTTCGACGCGCAGCTGTTGGGTATCACGCGCCGACGTTGACCGCCGCCGGCGGCGGTGTGGCCGCGCTGGTCGGGTTGAGGCTCGCCAGATGTCCGCTTTCCACCCCTGCCGCAGGATCAAGCTCGCAGTCGATGATCGACGGCCCGTTGGAGGCAATCGCTTCGGCCAGCGCCGACCCCAGCTGGGCCGGCGTGGTGACGTGATAGCCCTTGCCGCCGAAGGCCTCTGCGATCAGCTCGTGACGTGCGCGCGCATTGAGTACGGTCGGCGCCGGGTCGCCCCCAGGCGAGGCTTCGTCGCCGCGGTAAACGCCGCCATTGTTGAGGATGACGACGGTCACCGGCAGCCGGTATCGGCAGATGGTCTCGATCTCCATGCCGGAGAAGCCGAACGCGCTGTCACCCTCGATCGCGACCACGGGCTTGCCGGTCTCAACCGCGGCGGCGATGGCGTAGCCCATGCCGATGCCCATTACGCCCCACGTTCCGGTGTCGAGCCGGTGTCGGGGCAGCTCCATGTCGATGACGTTGCGGGCCAGATCCAGTGCGTTGGCTCCCTCGTTCACCACATACACGCCCGGGTTGTCCTGCAGCACAGATCGAATGGCACCGAGCGCGTTGTAAAACCGCATCGGGTGCGGGTCTTCGGCCAGACGCTGGCGCATCTTGGCGTCGTTGCGGGCCTTGCGATCGGCCAGTTCGCTGGTCCATTCCGCAGGCACGGCGATCGGATGCGCGGCCAGGCCGTCACGCAGGGCGGACATCACCGAGCCGATGTCGCCGACCAGCGGCGCCGCTATCGGCTGATTGCTGTCGAATTCCGACGCCGCGATGTCGACCTGGACGAACTTGGCGTCGGCCGACCATTGCGGCGATTCCCCGTGGCCGAGTAGCCAATTCAGCCGGGCGCCGACCAGCAGCACCGCGTCGGCGCGCGCGACCGCCAATGATCGCGCGGCCGCTGCAGACTGCGGATGTGAATCAGGCAGCAGCCCCTTGGCCATCGACATCGGTAGGAACGGAATTCCGGTGGCCTCCACAAACTCGCGAATCACGCTGTCCGCCTGCGCATAGGCGGCGCCCTTGCCGAGCACGATCAACGGACGCCGCGCCTGTGCGAGCACGTCCAGCGCGCGGTCGACCGCCTCAGGCGCCGGTAGCTGCCGCGGGGCAGGGTCGACCACCCGCCAAATCGTGCCGGAAGCGGCTGAGGCCGCCATGGCCTGGCCCAGCACGTCACCGGGGATGTCGAGGTAGACACCACCCGGCCGCCCCGACACGGCGGCGCGAATGGCGCGCGCCACGCCGCGCCCGATGTCCTCGACCTTCCCGATCCGATACGCCGCCTTCACGAAAGGCTTTGCGGCGCTGAGCTGGTCGAGCTCACCGTACTCGCCACGCTGCAAATCCACCATCGCCCGATCACTGGAGCCCGAAATCTGGATCATCGGAAAACAATTCGTCGTGGCGTTCGCCAGCGCGGCCAGGCCGTTGAGAAATCCGGGCGCCGACACCGTCAGGCAGACTCCAGGGCGGCCGGTCAGGAACCCGGCAGCGGCGGCGGCGTTGCCGGCCGACGTCTCCTGCCGAAAGCCGATGTAGCGAATTCCGGATGCCTGTGCGATGCGAGCGAGGTCCGTGATCGGGATGCCGACAACCCCGTAGATGGTGTCGATGTCGTTGGCCTTGAGAGCGTCCACGACAAGATGGAAGCCGTCGGTCAGACGCGTTGACTCCGGAGCTGTGCTGGGAGATGCCGAAACGGTGGCCATGGTGGCGACTCCTCGTGTGCAGATTGACCCGCGTGCGCGGTAATGCCTCACCGATCACTGTTGTCATGGTGCCCGCAGGTGTCCAAGACTAAGCGGCTATGCAGCGATTCACGCCGTCTATCGACCGCGGATCAGCGGTGCGGCACGCCCACTCAATAGGTGTGGGCTATCGATTGTGAGCCGATCGGTATTGGACGGAACAGACGGTGGCGCGGCAAGGTGCGAGCGAGAGCTTTGCAGTCAACGCGGAAGGAATGGCGCGATGAGGTCGGACTCGATCACCGGCAACGACGTTGTGGCCGAACGGTTCGCGGCGCAACCCGACGACGAAACCCGGGGCCCGCGCGTGGCGGATCTGGTCGAGACGGCGGCGAGCGTGCGACCGGAGGCAGCGGCGCTTGTCGTCACCTCCGAGCGCATACCTGTCACCTACCGCGACCTGACGCGGCTGATTGACGACCTGGCCGGACAGCTGAAGCGGGGTGGTCTGCTGCCGGGGGATCGGGTCGCGCTGCGTGCCGGTAGCAACGCCGAATTCGTCGTCGCCTTGTTGGCCGCCTCCCGTGCGGACCTCATCGTGGTCCCGTTGGACCCGGCCCTGCCCGTCGCCGAGCAGTGCATCCGAAGCGCGGCCGCGGGAGCGCGGGTGGTGCTCGTCGACGGCAACGCGCCTGAGAGCGCCGAAGCCACCCGGGAACCGGGCTTGCGGCGCTGGCCGATCGCGGTGAGCGTGGTCCGCGAAGCCGGTGCCCAGCAAGGAACCGTCGCCGTCAACATGGACGCCGGCGCGCCGCTGGAGCACGACGTTTCGGCGCCCGAGGGGCTGCGGCCCGACGACGCCATGATCATGTTCACCGGCGGAACCACCGGTACTCCGAAGATGGTCCCGTGGACGCACCACAACATCGCCAGCTCGGTGCGCGCCATCGTTGCCGGCTACGGGCTCGGGCCGCAGGACGCGACGGTCGCGGTGATGCCGCTGTACCACGGTCACGGGCTGCTCGCCGCGTTGCTGTCGACCCTGGCATCCGGAGGTACGGTGCTACTGCCGGCGCCGGGGCGATTCTCGGCGCACAGCTTCTGGGACGACATCGCCGCTGTCCGGGCAACGTGGTACACGGCGGTCCCGACGATTCACCAGATCTTGCTGGAGCGCGCCAAGACCGAGCGGCCGGGCAGCTCGGCCGCGCTGCGCTTCATCCGCAGCTGCAGCGCTCCACTCACGCCGGAAACCGCTCAGGCACTGCACGATACGTTCGCGGCGCCGGTGGTGTGTGCCTTCGGCATGACCGAGGCGACTCACCAGGTGGCCACGACTCGCATCGAGAGCGTCGATCAAGACGAAAGCCCGGCGGCGACAACTGGTCTCGTCGGCCGGTCGACGGGACCGGAGATCCGGATCGCCGCGCCGGACGGACAGCCGCTGCCCGCGGAAGCCGTCGGGGAGGTGTGGCTGCACGGCCCCACCGTGGTGCGCGGCTACCTCGGTGACCCGGCGATCACGGCGGCCAACTTCACCGACGGGTGGCTGCGCACTGGCGACCTGGGAACGCTGTCGACGGCCGGCGACCTGAGCATCCGTGGCCGGATCAAGGAACTCATCAACCGGGGCGGCGAGAAGATTTCGCCGGAGCGCGTCGAGGGCGTGCTGGCGAGCCATCCCAACGTGCTTGAGGTGGCCGTGTTCGGTGTGCCGGACAAGCTGTACGGGGAGACGGTGGCCGCGGTGATTGTTCCGCGGAAGTCGCCGTCGCCGTCCGCGGCCGAGCTTGCGGTGTTCTGCCGCGAGCGGTTGGCCGCCTTCGAGGTGCCCAGCGCCTTCCGGGAGGCCGGCGCGCTGCCGCATACCGCGAAGGGCTCACTGGACCGGCGCGCGGTGGCCGACCGGTTCGGCGGCCGGCGGTAGCTGGTAGACCGCGAGAAGTGCTGCACGACAAAGGGTTTAGATGGGAATCGGCTCGAGCTCACGGGGCGGAGGATGTGACGTTTCCCCACGCGGCGCGTGCGCCTGACTCGCCGATGCGGTAGGTCTGCACCAGGGTGGCCAGGGCGGCGAGGATCACCAACACCCCGACCACCGAGTGCAGGGCCAGTTTGACGGTACGTCCGCGGGTCTGGCGAAGGTAGACAGCGGTGAGCAGCGCGACCGAGGCCAGCAACGCCGCCACCATGTAGATGAGGGTCGCGCCGAGTCCTTCGTGTGTCGCCAGCTCGGGTGAGGTACCGACGCGGGATGCCAACCACGCGCCGGAGCTGGTGGTCAACGGGGTTAGGACGGTTGTACCCACGGCCAGCAGCAGAACCAGCCAGATCAGCCGTCGTCGCGCCGCGGGCCAGAGCACACAGAGGATGGCCAGGATCGCGGTCAGCGGACCCAGGACGACGACGAAATGGTTGAGCAGGATGTGTGCGGGAAGTCCGTTGAACGTCGACATAGGTACCAATCTCACCCTATGTCACGCGTTTTCAAACGCTTTCGGGCCGCCTCATGCCGTCTCGGGCCTTATCAGGCCTTATCAGGCATTGTCAGGCTGAGGTCTTCACCCGCGCGGCGGCGGATTCCGGCATGGGTTCGTAGCGGACGAACGCACGGGTGAACGACGCGGCCCCATGGGACAGTGAGCGCAAGTCGATTGCATACCGGGTCAGCTCGACCTGGGGCACCTCGGCTTTGACCACGGTGCGTTCGTGGCCGGCGGTGTCCGTGCCGAGCACACGGCCTCGCCGTCCCGAGAGGTCGCCCATCACCGCGCCGACGAAGTCGTCGGGTACCAGCACCGAGATCTCATCGATCGGCTCGAGCAGCGCCACCTTCGTCGCCGCGGCCGCCTCCCGCAACGCGAGTGCGCCGGCCGCCTGAAAGGCGAAATCCGACGAATCCACGCTGTGTGCCTTGCCGTCCAGCAGCGTGACCCGGACATCGACGACCGGGTAACCGGCGTGCACGCCCCTTTCCATTTGCGCGCGCACCCCCTTCTCCACACTGGGGATGAACTGGCGCGGCACCGCTCCGCCGACCACCTTGTCGACGAACTCGAATCCGGAGCCTTCCGGCAGGGGTTCCACCTCGATGTCGCAGACCCCGTATTGACCATGCCCGCCGGATTGCTTGACATGGCGGCCGTGGCCTTTCGCTTTGCCGCTGAACGTTTCTCGCAGCGGGACGCGCAGCTCCACCGTGTCCACGGTGACGCCGTAGCGGTTGGCCAGCGCGTCGAGGACGACGGCGACATGAGCCTCGCCCATGCACCACAACACGATCTGGTGCGTTTCCTGATTCTGCTCAATCCGCAGCGTCGGGTCCTCGGCCGCCAGCCGCCCCAGACCGACCGACATCTTGTCTTCGTCGGTCTTGGCGTGCGCCTGAATGGCCACCGGCAGCAGCGGCTCGGGCATGGTCCAGGGTTTGAGGACCAACGGCTCGGACTTGTCCGAGAGTGTGTCGCCGGTTTCGGCCCGGCTCAGCTTGCCGATCGCGCAGATATCGCCGGCGACCACCGACGGCGCGGGGCGCTGCTGCTTGCCGAGCGGGAAGGACAGGACCCCGATGCGTTCGTCTTCGTCGTGGTCGGGATGCGTGTTGCCCTTGGAGTTCGGGCCCTCGGCCCCGCCGAAAAACGACGCAAAATGGCCCGACACATGAACCGTCGTGTCGGGCCTGATGGTCCCGGAGAACACCCGGACCAGGCTGAGCCTGCCGACGTAGGGGTCCGACGTCGTCTTCACCACCTCCGCGAGCAGCGGCGCACCGGCGTCGCAGGCCAGCGTTGCGTGCGGAGCACCGTGCGACGTGAAGACCTCCGGCAGTGGGTGTTCCATCGGGGACGGGAATCCGCGAGTGGCAACCTCCAGCAATTCCAGGGTGCCGACACCGGTGCCGCTGCACACCGGGATCACCGGGAAGAACGAACCCCGGGCAACGGCTCTCTCGAGGTCCTGGATGAGTACCGACTCGTCGATAGCTTCGCCACCGAGATAGCGATCCATCAAGGACTCGTCCTCGGATTCCTCGATGATTCCTTCGATAAGGGTGCCGCGCTCGTCTTCGATCCGATCGGCGTCGGACGGGTCCGGCGGATGCACGGTCCGCTTGCCCCCTGAGTACCGGTAGCGTGACTGCGACAGCAATCCGATCAGGCCGTCACCGGTCGGCAGGTAAAGCGGTAAAACCTTGTCGCCGAATGCCTCCTGCGCGGCGGCCAGCGCTTCCTGGTAGTTCGCCCGGGCGTGGTCGAGTTTGGTGATCACCACGGCGCGGGGCATCCCGACCTGGCTGCATTCCTGCCAGAGCGACTTGGTGGGCTCGTCGACACCCTCGTTTGCCGCAATCACGAACAGCGCGCAATCCGCGGCTCGCAGACCGGCCCGCAACTCGCCCACGAAGTCGGCGTACCCGGGTGTGTCGATCAGATTGATCTTGGTGCCCGCGTGTGACAGAGAGGCGACGGCGACGCCCACGGACCGCTGTTGCCGGATCTCGGCGTCTTCGTAGTCGCAGATCGTGCTGCCGTCGGTGACGGAACCCGGCCTGGAAAGCACGCCCGCGGCGACCAGCAAGGCCTCGACCAGCGTGGTCTTGCCGCCCCCCGAGGGTCCAACCAGAACGACGTTGCGAACATCTGCCGGACCATTCGCGGTGGGAGCGGCTCCCGCACCCTGGGAAGCGTTCGCCTTGTCCGCCATGAGTTCCTCCAGTTCTGCAGGTCGCCTTCGCTCGCGGCGCCTGTGGTCACCCGCTGGGTGCTATGGCGTCATGTGTCCTGGACCACAGGCCGCTGTAGGCAACTTTTCCCCCAACTGCCGCCCAACACAAGGCCACTTCTGTGCGGCGAGCAGAGAACGGTCGAGCTCGGGCGACCGCCGGGCGCCCGCAGTCGGCTCGCAGGGCACGGTCTTTCGTCATCGACCCGAACCTGACAAAACATCGGTGCCGAAACTTCGCGCTAGTGCCAGAATCGGATACATGAACTCCGGCCTCCGGGTCAGAGTCTGGTTCGGTGGAGGTCGGCGGACCTCACAGTGGGTGACCGCCTTGATTACGGCTGTCCCCAGGTGCCCCAGCGTCGGCCCGCATGCGGAAAGCGACGCGGAATTGTGTGGGCGGAAATGGAGACGGCAATGATCACCTTTTATGTGTTGGCCGGAGTGGCCGGCCTCGGCGCGCTGTGGCTGGCAACCACCGTTCGAGTCGTGAAGCAATTCGAGCGGGGTGTGGTGTATCGGTTCGGGCGCGTGCAGTCCCGTGTTCGCGGGCCCGGGCTCGCGTTGTTGATTCCTGTCGCCGATCGGCTGGAAAAGGTGAACATGCAGATCATCACCATGCCGGTACCCGCCCAGGACGGCATTACCCGCGACAACGTCACCGTGCGCGTAGACGCGGTCATCTATTTCAAGGTCTCGGATCCGGTGCGGGCCGCTGTTGATGTGCAGGACTACATGTCCGCGATCGCGCAGGTGGCGCAGACCTCGCTGCGGTCGATCATCGGGAAGAGCAATCTCGACGATCTGCTGTGTAACCGCGAAGGCCTGAACCAAGGCCTGGAGCTGATGATCGACAGCCCGGCGCTGGGCTGGGGAATTCACCTCGACCGCGTCGAAATCAAAGACGTGGTGCTGCCCGATTCGATGAAGAGGTCGATGTCGCGCCAGGCCGAGGCCGAGCGGGAGCGGCGAGCCAGGGTGATCACCGCCGACGGCGAGTTGCAGGCGTCGCGGAAACTGGCCCAGGCGGCGGAGGTCATGGCGCAGCACCCGGCCGCGTTGGAGCTGCGGCTGTTGGAAACGGTGGTCGAGGTTGCCGCCGAGAAAAATTCCACGCTGGTGTTGCCGTTCCCGGTCGAACTGCTCAGGTTCCTGGAAGGCGCGACACAGGCACGTTCCGGCATGCAAGGTGAGCCGGCCGCTCCGTCGCCGGAATCGAAACCCGTTGCCAACGGGGCGAACTCGCAGTGGTCGGCACACCGTGACGTCGAAACTTTTACCGCGCAGGAGAAGTTCGAGTAGTCACCCGCGTGTCACCGATTCGGCGGCGTGCCAGCTGGACCAGCGGCGCACCGCAATCGCGATGACTGGACCGTTCAACGAAACTGATTGGTACTGGTCGTATTTGGCGCGCAGCAGCCGGTACGCCATGCGCATCACCTCGCCGTCACGATGAATTGCGGCCACACCGTCGACCCGGACCCACCACAATTGGGTCCAATCGTCGGCGTAGTGGTCGACGAGCAGGCTGGCGTGGGGGTTTTTCTCGATATTGGTGAGGCGGCGCAGCCGTTGCGTCGTTTTCGGTTTGGCGTCGATGGCGGTGTACACCACCGCATGGGCGTCGTGTTGGTCGCCGCCTACTGCGAATACCACCGGCACCAGGTGTGGCACTCCGTCGGGCGTACTGGTGGCCAGTCGCGCCACCGGGGACTGTGTGAACCTGACCTTCGGGTCGAATTCGCCCACCGTGTCAGCTTAGGAGCCGACCGCGGCCGGCCCCAGGGGCCGCTTGGAAGTTTGGGCCGCCGCGCTGAGGCTGAGTTGCCCGGCTTTCCCCCTCGCCGCTTCGCGGCTGGGAGGTACCCCCACCTCCGACCGTTCCGGTCGGCTCGGAAGTTTAGCGTCGCCGCGCTAGGTTAACCGGATGCTGGCGGAGACGCAGATCACCAACCTCCTTTTCCGCTACGCCGAATGCATCGACGACGGGGATTTGGCGGGAGCGGCGGCGCTGTTCGAACACGCGCGCATCCGGATCAGCGGCCCAGACACCGGGGAGGACACGATCGACGCGGCCCGGCTACTGGGCATCTGGAAATCGCTGATCGTGCTTCATCCGGACGGGACACCGCGAACCAAGCATGTGACCACCAATCCGATCATCGAGATCGATGAGCACGCCGGCACCGCGAGCTGCCGCAGTTACTACACGGTGCTGCAGCAGACAGACGACTTGCCCCTGCAGACCATCGTCACCGGCCGCTACCACGACCGATTCCAGCGCGTCGACGGCCAGTGGCGGTTTTCCTACCGCGACCTCACACTCATCGACATGGTCGGTGACGTCAGCCGCCACCTGAGATACCCCATCACGCCAGCCGCGCGGGCATGAGCAAGGATTCGCGGGCGCGCGGCCAACGAGGGCCTGAACACTGTCCTACATAGCTACCTGCATTACGGTTATACGAATTATGTCGTGCCGCCCAGACCCGGAGGCTGGGCCAGTTCTGGTTCCTAATGCGATCTTGGAGGTGACGGGATGGGCAAATGGCACCATCGGACAGGCCGGCGTTCATGGTTAGTCGGCGTGCTGGCTGTGATCGGACTGGGCCTGGGCCTCACCACGGTGCCGGCGTCCGCCACCACTCCTGGGCTGTCCAACCTGGCGCTTGACCGGTTCAGCGACCGGCCCCTGACGCCGCTCGACCCCTCCGCGATCGTCGGGCAGGTCGGGCCGCAGGTGGTCGATATCAGCACCAAGTTCGGTTACAACAACGCGGTGGGTGCCGGAACGGGCATTGTCATCGACCCGGGTGGTGTCGTGTTGACCAACAACCACGTGATCTCGGGCGCCACCGACATCAGCGCGTGGGACGTCGGCAATGGCCAGACCTACGCCGTGGACGTGATCGGCTATGACCGGGCCGCGGACGTGGCCGTCCTGCAGCTTCGTGGCGGGGGTGGCCTGCCCACCGCCAACATCGGTGGCGGGGTCGCCGTCGGCGACCCCGTGGTCGCGCTGGGCAACGCCGGTGGCCAGGGTGGAACACCCAGTGCGGTGGCCGGCCGTGTCGTCGCGCTCAACCAGACCGTCTCGGCAACTGACACCCTGACCGGCGCCGACGAGACGCTGGGCGGGTTGATTCAGGCCGACGCCGCGATCAGGCCCGGCGACTCGGGCGGCCCCATGGTCAACAGCGGCGGCCAGGTGGTCGGCATGAATACCGCCGCCACCGACAGCTACAAGATGTCCGGCGGACAGGGATTCGCCATTCCGATCGGTACGGCGATGGGAGTGGCCGGGCAGATCCGGAGTGGTGCCGCGTCGAACACGGTGCACATCGGCCCGACGGCCTTCCTTGGCCTTGGCGTCATGGACAACGGCGGCAACGGCGCGCGGGTCGAGCGCGTGGTCGGCAGCGGTCCGGCGGCGGCGGCCGGGGTTTCGGCCGGCGACGTCATCATCGGGGTCGACAATGTGCCTATCACCGGGGCGACTTCGATGTCAGATGTGCTCGTCCCGCATCACCCCGGGGACACGATTTTCCTGCACTGGCGCGCCAAGGGGGGCGGCGATCGTAGCGGACCCGTGACCTTGGCGGATGGACCGCCGGCCTGATATCGGCGCGGATGATGCCCGCCCTCGCTCAATTCGTTTGCGGTCCGGCGTGATTCGTTGGCTTTCCGCAGTCGTGATTCCCGGTGTCCCGCCTCGGGTACCCGTGGCAGCGTGGAATTGATGAACGACACAAGAGACGCTGTCGAGCACCATCCCGCGCAGGGCAGTCACGTCGAGGGGGGTGTGGTCGAGCACCCGAACGCCGAGGATTTCGGCAACGCCGCCGCATTGCCCGCCGATCCGACGTGGTTCAAGCACGCCGTGTTCTACGAGGTACTTGTTCGGGCGTTCTACGACGCGAGCGCGGATGGCGCCGGAGACCTGCGTGGCCTGCTCGAGCGCCTCGACTACCTGCAGTGGCTCGGCATCGATTGCATCTGGCTGCCCCCGTTCTACGATTCGCCGCTGCGCGACGGTGGTTATGACATCCGGGACTTCTATAAGGTCTTGCCCGAATTCGGCACCGTCGACGATTTCGTCGCGCTGGTCGACGCGGCCCACCGGCGGGGCATCCGGGTCATCACCGACCTGGTGATGAATCACACGTCGGAGTCGCACCCGTGGTTCCAGGAATCACGCCGCGATCCCGACGGCCCGTATGGCGATTACTACGTGTGGAGCGACACCAGCGAGAAGTACAGCGAGGCCCGGATCATCTTCGTCGACACCGAAGAGTCGAACTGGACATTCGATCCAGTCCGCCGCCAGTTCTACTGGCACCGGTTCTTCTCTCATCAGCCGGACCTGAACTATGAAAACCCGGCCGTGCAGGAGGCGATGATCGACGTCATGCGCTTCTGGCTCGGGCTCGGGATCGACGGGTTTCGGCTCGACGCGGTGCCCTACCTGTTCGAACGCGAGGGCACCAACTGCGAGAACCTGCCCGAGACGCACGCGTTCCTCAAGCGCGTCCGCAAAGTCGTCGACGACGAGTTCCCGGGCCGCGTGCTGTTGGCTGAGGCCAATCAGTGGCCCGGCGATGTGGTCGAGTACTTCGGCGACCCCAGTACCGGGGGCGACGAATGCCACATGGCGTTTCACTTCCCCCTGATGCCGCGGATCTTCATGGCGGTCCGTCGCGAGTCGCGGTTTCCGATCTCGGAGATCATGGCGCAGACGCCGCCGATTCCCGACATGGCGCAGTGGGGGATCTTTTTGCGCAACCACGACGAGTTGACCCTGGAAATGGTCAGCGACGACGAGCGCGACTACATGTATTCCGAGTACGCCAAGGACCCGCGAATGAAGGCGAACGTCGGGATCCGTCGACGGCTGGCGCCGTTGCTGGAAAACGACCGAAACCAGATCGAGCTGTTCACGGCGTTGCTGCTGTCGCTGCCCGGCTCGCCGGTGCTCTACTACGGCGATGAGATCGGTATGGGCGACGTGATCTGGCTGGGCGATCGCGACGGGGTGCGGACGCCGATGCAGTGGACGCCGGACCGCAATGCCGGGTTTTCCACCGCCAACCCCGGTCGGCTATACCTGCCACCGAGCCAGGACCCCGTCTACGGCTACCAGGCAGTCAACGTGGAGGCCCAGCGCGACACCTCGACGTCGCTGCTCAACTTCACCCGCATGATGCTCTCGGTGCGCCGCCGACACCATGCCTTTGCGGCCGGCACGTTTGAAGAATTGGGGGGTTCGAACCCGTCGGTGCTGGCCTTCATCCGCGAGGCTTCAGACGGCGACACCGTGCTGTGCGTTAACAACCTGTCGCGATTCCCTCAGCCCATCGAACTGAACCTGCAGCACTGGAGCGGCTGGACGCCGGTGGAGTTGACCGGGCATGTGGAGTTTCCACGCGTCGGCCACCTGCCCTACCTGCTGACACTGCCGGGACACGGCTTCTATTGGTTCCAGTTGTCGGTATCTGACGAACGCATGACCCGCGCCGGCGACGATGCAAAGCGAAGCGATGGGGAGGAGCGGCGCCCATGACTCTCCCAACCAAGCTGCCTTGGTCTGAGTGGCTGCCGCAACAACGTTGGTATGCCGGACGCAACCGCAAGCTGTTGGCCACAGAGGTCGGATTGGTCGTCCCGCTGCGCGACGACCTCGACCTGGTGCTGGTCGACGCCGAATATGCCAACGGTTCGTCGGAGCGCTACCAGGTGATCGTCGGGTGGGATTCCGCGCCGGTCTCCGAGTACAGCACCGTGGCCACGATCGGCGCCGCCGAGGGCCGGACCGGCTTTGACGCCCTGTATGACACCGATGCACCGCAGTTCCTGCTGTCCTTGATCGACTCGTCAGCCGTCCGCGATTCGTCGGGTGCTGAAGTGAAATTTGCCAAAGAACCGGGCGTTAAGTTGCCGCTGGAGGCGATGCCGCACGTTTCGGACGCCGAGCAGAGCAACACCAGTGTGATCTTTGACCGACGCGCCCTTTTCAAGGTGTTCCGTCGGGTCAGCGGCGGCATCAACCCCGACATTGAACTGAACCGGGTGCTGGGGCGCGCCGGTAACCCGCATGTGGCCCGTCTACTCGGCACCTACGAGCTCGCGGTAGCGGACGCCGATGATTCGCCGGACGCTGACGAGACATATCCCCTGGGGATGCTGACCGAATTTGCGTCCAACGCCGCTGAGGGCTGGGCAATGGCCACCGCCAGCGTTCGTGACCTGTTCGCGGAGGGCGACCTCTATGCCCACGAAGTCGGCGGGGATTTCGCCGGCGAGTCCAACCGGCTCGGTGAGGCTGTTGCCTCTGTACACGCCACGCTGGCCGAATGCCTCGGCACGGCGCAGGCAACGTTCCCGGTAGACACCGTGCTGTCGCGGCTGTCGTCGACGGTGGCTTTGGTTCCCGAGCTGGAGGAGTACGCGACGACGATCGAGGAGCGGTTCCAGAAGCTCGCGGGCCAGACGGTCACCGTCCAGCGGGTGCATGGTGATCTGCACCTTGGTCAAGTGCTGCGCACGCCGGAGAGCTGGCTGCTGATCGACTTCGAAGGAGAGCCGGGCCAGCCGCTCGACGACCGGCGCGCGCCGGATTCGCCGTTGCGCGACGTGGCCGGTGTGTTGCGGTCCTTCGAGTACGCGGCCTACGGACAGCTGGTGGACCAGGCCGCCGACAAGCAGTTGGCCGCCCGCGCCCGGGAATGGATCAAGCGCAATTGCGCCGCGTTCTGCGAGGGCTACGCGGCCGTGTCCGGGACCGACCCCCGGGACTCGGCGGAGGTGCTGGCCGCCTACGAACTCGACAAAGCCGTCTACGAGGCCGGCTATGAGGCCCGACACCGGCCCGGATGGCTGCCGATCCCGTTGCGGTCCATCGCCCGGCTCACCGCTGCCTAGCGCGGGCATTCTGTCCGCGCTCGCGGGGCAAAGGGGACCCAGCTCGTCCGCGCTGCGCCCGCCGCGGGTTGTCTGAAAGCATGTCCGCGTGGCCAGTGACGTATTCGATAGCGAAGCTCGGTTGTCGTGGGTGCTGGCGGTGCTGGCCGGTGTGCTCGGAGCGATCGCGTTTATGCACTCCGCGGGCTACTTCGTCACCTTCATGACCGGTAATGCCCAGCGCTCGGTGTTGGGGTACTTCCGGGGCGATGTACGGTCGTCGGTCACGGCGGCGGTGCTCATGCTGTGCTTCGTCGCCGGCGTGGTGGTCGCCTCGGTGTGTCGGCGACGCTTCTGGACAGGGCATCCGCACGGTCCGACCGTGCTGACGACTTTCAGTTTGTTGGCGGCCACGGTG
>DASSGQ010000111.1:0-22797 GCA_035693385.1 Mycobacterium sp. | reverse complement strand
GCGGCGGTGATCACCGCCGCCTGGCGCGCCAGCGTCAGGTCCGACCATCGGGCGTTCCAGCTGCCGGCGTTACCCGACGGTGACGCCTGAAGCATGGCCAGATAGGGCTCGACGAGCGACGCGCCGGTCTTTGGCTGCGCTTCCATCCACAGCTTCGCGGCGTGACAGGCCTGGTAGTACTCCTCTTCGGTGGAATCCGCGGGGACGTCGATCTTGGTCGTGACGCCGGCGGGGGAGAGCCCGACGGCACTCGGCGGTGCCGAGCTGGGGCCGGTGGGGATGTCGGCCGGCCGCGCCGACGACGGCGCCGAAGGGGACCCAGTCGTGCTGGTGGGCGCGCCATCCGAGCAGCCCGTGACCGCCGACAAACCGGTCGCCAGCACGACCGCGCCCCACAGCAAGGGGCGATGACTGCTCCACCGCACGTTCCCAATCTATGCAACACTTGCTGCCGTGATGGAGCGCTTCGGATTTTGCGAGTGTTGTCGGCCTTAACACGCCGCCCTCGTCCTGATCCATTCTCTCTGGAGCTCCCAATGTCGCTTCCCATTGCGGCGCCCGTCGCCGCCCCCCTTCCCCTCCGCAGGCTGACCGTGTCGTCCCCGTCATCGGGACCCACCCGGCTGCGTGTCCCAGACCTCCTGCAGGCCACCGACCGGGCCGCCGACGATGTGCTCAGCGGACGCTGCGACCAGCTACTGCCCGCGGGCGGTGTGCCGGACTCGCGGCGCTGGTTCACCCGCATCCACGGCGACGATGAACTCGACATCTGGCTGATCAGCTGGGTGCCCGGCCACCCCACCGAACTGCATGACCACGGCGGGTCGCTGGGGGCGCTGACAGTGCTGTCCGGGTCGCTCAACGAATTCCGTTGGGACGGCCGGGGTTTGCGGCGCCGCCGGCTCGACGCCGGCGATCAGGCCGGTTTCCCGCTGGGCTGGGTGCACGACGTGGTGTGGGCGCCCAGGCCAGTGCCCACGCCTGCGACGCCCGTTTCCTGGCCGGCGAGCACGGTCAAGGTGCCGGTGCAGCCGACCTTGAGCGTGCATGCCTACTCGCCGCCGCTGACGGCGATGTCGTACTACGAGGTCACCGACCGCAACAGGTTGCGCCGCCAGCGCACCGAACTGACCGATCAACCGGAGGGGTCCCAATGAGCCGCATCGACCTTGTCTTGAGAGCAGCCCGGCGCCGGCTTCGGCGCCTTCGTGCGGTGGAGGTGCCCGACGCGGTGAGTCGGGGCGCGATCCTTGTCGACATCCGGCCGCGGGACCAGCGACTCCGCGAGGGTGAGTTGCCGGGCGCGCTGGTGATCGAACGCAACGTCCTGGAATGGCGCTGCGACCCGACCAGCGAGGCCAAGGTGCCGGAGGCCGTCGGCGATGACGTCGAGTGGGTGATCGTGTGCTCACAGGGCTACACCTCCAGCCTGGCGGCGGCCGCACTGCTGGACATCGGTCTGCACCGCGCCACCGACGCCATCGGCGGCTATCAGGCGCTGGCGGACGCCGGCGTGCTGAATCAGCTGCACACCGCGGCGCGCCGGCGCTCGGCGCCGCCGGACGCGCTGCACGCCGATCTCGCGATGAGCGAACGCCGCTGGATATAGCTAGCCGCTGGGGCCGCTGATGACGGCGTCGGAGTGCAGCAGCGGTCGCAGCTTGGCGGTCTTGTCCGGCGTCCAGCCGGGCGGCGACAGCACGTCGGCCCAGCCGTTGGCGACGTCGGCGACGTAGTGGTGGCCGTGCCCGTCCGGCACGTCCACCGCCACCGCCATGTCGGCTGAGACCTGCAGGAACGTCACCAGCGGGATCCAATGCGTCTGCGGCAGCACATCATAGCCCCGCTTTTCATTGAGCCAGTCCGGGCTCTTGAACAGCAGGTCGGGCGTCCACCAGGCGATCGGATCGGAGGCGTGCTGCAAATACACCACCCGCGGGTGACCCCATGCCGCGGGAGGGCGTCCCAGATTGCTTTGGCGGGCGACGAACCGGACGTTTTGACCGTCGTCGTAGATCGGCAGCCACGCCGGAGAACCCGGGTCGCGGGTGTCCGTCAGCTGGAGCCACACGGTGTTGTTGAACGTCGGCCCGCTGAACAGCGCACCGTCGGTGCGGGCGAGGACGTTGTTGAGGCTCATGAACGGCGCCTCGCCGCCGAACGATCCCAGACTCTCGCCGAAAACGACCAGCTTCGGGCGCTGCCCTTCCGGCAGCTGCTTGATCCGTTTGTCGACCGCCTCGAACAGCGCCTGACCGGCGCGGCGGGCGTTCTCCTTGTCGACCAGGAACGACAGCCAGCTGGGCAGAAACGAATACTGCATGCTCACGATCGCGGTGTTGCCGTTGTACATGTACTCCAGCGAGTCGGCCTCGGCCTCGTTGATCCAGCCGGTACCGGTGGTGGTGGCGACCGCGACGACGGCGCGTTGCAGTCCGCCGGTGCGCTCCAATTCCGCCGCGGCCAGTTCGGCGGTCGCCGCGATCCCGTCGGCGGAATTCAGCCCGGCGTAGGCCCGGATCGGTTCGGTGGCCGGGGCGCCGTTGAATTCGCCGAGTTGAGCGACGCTCGGACCGGCCGCCACGAAGATGCGGCCCTGATGGCCCAGCGTGTCCCATGGCACCAGCGACTCCGGGCCACCGGATCGCAGCCGGGATTTCGGCGCCGCGCTCTCGGCCTTGCCTTCCTCGTTCACCTGGTTGAAGGTGCTGTTCAATTTGTCCATGGTGACTTTGATGACGACGCCGTTGAGCAGCGCGATCGTCAGCACCAGGAGCGCGATCACGACGATGGCCGCCGACAGCCGGAACGGCGCGACCCGGTCGACTTTCCCGACCAGGAAGATGACCAGCCGCCGGATCAGCTGGCCGACTTCGACCACCGCGGCCAGCACCACCAGCGACAGGACCGCGGTCAGCGGGTAGTCCCACCACACCAGGTGCTCGACGCCCATCAGGTCGCGCACCTGGTCTTGCCAGACGTGGAACCAGATGGCCATGCCGACCATGCCGACCACGCCGACCGGGATGAGAATCATCCACGCGATGCGCGGCGGCGGTGGGCTGGATTGCGCCGAGCGCATGTACTTGACCAGCCATACGCAGAAGACGCCGATGCCGTAGCCGATCGCGCCGGAAAACCCGCTCACCAACCCCTGGAACAACGGGCCGCGCGGCAGCAGCGACGGCGTCATGGAAAACCAGATGAACAGCAGGCCGACCGCGGTGCCGGTGAACGTGTAGTGCCGAATCCACCACTGGCGGCGGGCCGGCGGTGGTGCGGGGGCGGGCTTGGCCTCGGCCGCGGTCTCCGCGCCGCCGGTGAGCGCGCCAGACTCTGCGGTCGGGGCAGCCGGTTCGTCGCCCTCGGCGGTCTTCATGGAACCCGGTTCGCTCATCGATGCGTCCTATCGGTGGGTGAAATTCGGTGGGCGCTTCTCGATGAATGCGGCCATACCTTCGGACTGGTCGTCGGTCGCGAAGGTCGAGAAGAAGAGCCGGCGTTCGTACAGGAGTCCTTCGGACAGGGTGGTTTCGAAGGCACGGTTGACGGCGTCCTTGGCCATTCGGGTGGCCGACAGCGACATCTGCGAAATGGTGGTGGCGACCGCCATGGCCTCGTTGATCAGGTCGTCGGCCGGCACCACCCGGGACACCAGGCCGCTGCGTTCGGCCTCGGCGGCGTCGATGGTGCGCCCGGTCAAGATGAGGTCCATCGCCTTGGCCTTGCCGATGGCCCGGGTCAGGCGCTGTGAGCCGCCCATGCCGGGCAGCACGCCGAGTTTGATCTCCGGCTGGCCGAACTTCGCCGTGTCGGCCGCGATCAACAGGTCGCACATCATCGCAAGCTCGCAACCACCGCCCAGCGCGTAGCCGGCCACCGCGGCGATCGTCGGGGTGCGGACCGCGGCCAGCTTGCTCCACTGGACAAAGAAGTCGGCGGCGAACGCGTCGGCGAACGTGAGGTCGGCCATTTCCTTGATGTCGGCGCCGGCGGCGAAGGCCTTGGCCGAACCGGTGATGACGATCGCCCCGATGCCCGGGTCGTTGTCCAGTTCGGCTGCGGCGCCGGTGACTTCGTTCATCACCTGGCTGTTGAGCGCGTTGAGCGCATTAGGGCGGTTCAGGGTGATGATGCCGACTCGGTGGTCGCGCTCGACCAGGATGGTTTCGTACGTGGATGTCACTGAACCGCCTTTCTAGAAATTCAAGTCGTCGTCGACCGGCACGAAATACGCGTCGATGTCGGCCGCGGTGACCGCTGCCAGCGTCGCCGGAGACCACTTCGGATTGCGATCTTTGTCGATGATCTGCGCCCGGATACCCTCCACCAAATCGTGTGAGCGCGACGATGCGCTCGACACCCGATAGTCCTGGATCAGAACATCTTCCAGCGTTTGCAGCTTGGCCGCGCGACGTACCGCTGCCAACGCCACCGACACCGCGATGGGGGAGCGGGTGGCGATCAGGTCGGCGGCGTCGCTGGCCCGGCCGGCGTCGGAACCCTTACGGGCGCGCAGCGCGGCGACGATGTCTTCGGCGGTGTCACCCGCAAAGCATTCGTCGATCCAATCACGTTGTGCCGCAAGGGCACTCGGCGGAGGTTCGACGGCATGACGGGCCAGTGCGCTCTCGACGCCGTCGGCGACGATCGCGGCGGTGAACGAGCCGAGTTCGCTGTGCGGCACGTAGTGGTCGGCGAACCCCATCGCGATGGCATCGGATCCGGAAAACGGCGCACCGGTCAGGGCGGCGTGCAGCCCCAGCGCGCCCGGCGCCCGGGACAACAGGAACGCCCCGCCCACGTCGGGGATGAAGCCGATTCCCACCTCGGGCATCGCGACTTTCGAGGTATCGGTCACCACCCTGGTGTTCGCGTGCGCACTGACACCGACACCGCCGCCCATCACGATGCCGTCCATCAACGACACGTACGGTTTGCCGAACCGCCCGATCTGCCCGTTGAGCAGATACTCGGCGCGCCAGAACCGCCGGGTCTCGACCCCGTCCTTGCGCGCGCTCTGGTAGACCGCGACCACATCGCCGCCGGCACACAATCCGCGCTCGCCGGCCCCGGACAACACCACCGCACGCACGGCGTCGTCCTTTTCCCAGCGGGTGAGCACGGCGCGCAACGCGTCGACCATGTGCTGATTGAGCGAGTTGATCGCCTTGGGGCGGTTGAGCGTGATCAAGCCGACGGCACCGTCGACGCAGGTCAGGACGTCATCGGATTCCCCAGTTTCGCCAGTCTCCCTGGCTTCCCTCGCCACGCCCTCGCCTCCCTTCAAACGGCATTCGTGTCCAGAGCTGCCGACAAGGCTGTTGCGCCTCGACGAGCAATCTAGATCGTTAACGGCGAAGCAGTATCCGCGGGTAAGGTTTATGTTTGACCGGACGACCACGGCAGAGTTCGTAAACAAGCCGGAAATACCCAGAAAACAGCAGGTCCGCTGGGAACCCGGGCGGTCCGCTGATCGTTGAGCGAATGTTCGCACAGCTCGAAGCCACAGTCATAAGAGAGGATCCGACGGTGCGGGAGACAAGTAACCCGGTATTTCGTTCGCTGCCAAAGCAGAGGGGCGGATACGCGCAATTCGGCACTGGCCCAGCCCAGACGCAGGGGTACCAGGCCGACCCCTATTTCGCTCCCTACCAGGACACCCGCGAGGTCCGGGCCTCCCGTCCGCTGACCATCGACGATGTCGTCACGAAGACCGGCATGACGCTGGCGGTGCTGGTCGCCTCGGCCGTCGTGTCCTACTTCCTGGTGGCGTCCGATCACGCGCTCGCCATGCCCCTGACCCTCGTCGGTGCGTTCGGCGGCTTGGGGCTGGTGCTGATCGCGACCTTCGGTCGCAAGCAGAACAGCCCGGCGATCGTGCTCAGCTACGCGGTGCTCGAGGGCCTGTTCCTCGGCGCCATCTCCTTCGCGCTGGCGAACTTCACGGTGTCTTCCGCCAGCGCCGGCGCGCTGATCGGTGAGGCAGTGATGGGCACCCTCGGGGTGTTCTTCGGAATGCTGATCGTCTACAAGACGGGCGCCATTCGGGTCACGCCCAAGTTCACCCGCATGCTGGTCGCGGCACTGTTCGGTGTGCTGGCCCTGATGCTCGGTAACTTCGTGCTGGCGATGTTCAACGTGGGTGGCGGCGAAGGCCTGGGCCTGCGCAGCCCGGGGCCCATCGGGATCATCTTCTCGCTCGTGTGTATCGGGCTGGCGGCGTTCAGCTTCCTGATCGACTTCGACGCGGCCGACCAGATGATCCGCGCCGGAGCGCCGGAGAAGGCGGCTTGGGGCATCGCTTTGGGCCTCACCGTCACTCTGGTCTGGCTCTACATCGAGATCTTGCGTCTGCTCAGTTATCTGCAAAACGACTAACACGGACGCCGACGGGAAAAAACCGGCACGCCAGGTGGCGTGCCGGTTTTTTGTTGCTGTGCGGCGGGTGCGGCGTTCAGCTCAGCCGCTCGAACACCATCGCCATGCCCTGGCCGCCGCCGACACACATGGTCTCCAGGCCGAACGTCTTGTCGTGGGTCTGCAGGTTGTTCAACAGCGTGGTGGCGATGCGCGCGCCGGTCATGCCGAAGGGGTGGCCCAGCGCGATCGCCCCGCCGGACACGTTCAGCTTGTCCTCGTCGATGCCCAGCTCGCGGGCCGAGCCCAGCACCTGCACCGCGAACGCCTCGTTGATCTCGAACAGGTCGATGTCACCGACCGACAAGCCGGCCCTGGCGAGCGCCATCTTGCACGCCTCGACCGGGCCCAGCCCCATGATCTCCGGCGAGAGGCCGCTGACGCCGGTGGACACGATGCGGGCTAGCGGTGTCAGGCCCAGTTCCTTGGCTTTGGTATCGCTGGTGATCACCAGCGCGGCGGCGCCGTCGTTGAGCGGGCAGGCGTTCCCCGCCGTCACGGTGCCGTTGGGCCGGAACACCGGCTTCAGCTCGGCCAGCTTCTCGTAGGTGGTGCCCGGACGGGGGCCGTCGTCGGCGCTCACGGTGGTGCCGTCGGGCAGGGTCACCGGAGTGATCTCGCGCTCGAAGAACCCGCTCTTGATCGCCTCCACGGCACGGTTCTGGCTGCGCGCGCCCCAGCGGTCCTGGTCTTCGCGGCTGATGCCGCTGATGATGGCGACGTTCTCGGCGGTCTGACCCATCGCGATGTAGACGTCGGGCAGCTTCCCGTCGGTGCGCGGGTCGTGCCATTCGTCGGCCCCGGCGGCCGCCGCGACCGAACGCTCCTGGGCCTCGTTGAACAGCGGGTTCTGGGTGTCCGGCCAAGCGTCGGAGCTGCCTTTGACGAACCGGGACACGGTCTCCACCCCGGCGGAGATGAACGCGTCGCCTTCGCCCGCCTTGATCGCGTGGAAGGCCATCCGGGTGGTCTGCAGCGACGACGAGCAATACCGGTTGACCGTGGTACCCGGCAGGAAGTCATAGCCCAGCTCGACGGCGATCACCCGGCCGATATTGAAGCCCTGCTCGCCGCCCGGCAGGCCGCAGCCCAGGATGAGGTCGTCGATCTGGTGCGGGTTCAGCGCGGGTACCTTGTCGAGCGCGGCACGCACCATCTGGACGGCGAGGTCGTCGGGCCGCATGCTGGCCAGCGACCCCTTCATGGCGCGGCCAATTGGCGAGCGGGCAGTTGAGACGATGACGGCTTCAGGCATGAGGACTCCCTCCGATGGGATGAGAACTCGCTTCATTGGTGGGTGGTATGTCCACCCCGACGAGCCAGAACAAATCTAGTCGTGCCAAAAGATCAGGACGAGGACGGGGCGGGCAACCCGTGCTGGGGGCGCCGCCACAGCCGCGACATCACGCTGAGTCGCGTGGGACCCTCGCCGAGCTCCGGCGCGCCGGCGGGCGGCAGAGCGACCTCGGGCGCTTCGGGCAGCTTGGGCGCGGCCGTCTCGATATTTTCGCTCAGCGCCTCGGCCAGCGCGCCCAACAGCGCGTCCGCGGCCAGCGCATACGCGGCCGACGAGGGATGGAAACCGTCGGCGGAGAACATCAGCTCGTTCTGGGCCCGGAATTGCGGCGCCAGCAGCTGCGCCAGTGGCACGGGTATACCGCCGGCCGCCCGGACGGCGCCGGCCTGGGCGCGGGCAAGCTGCGAAGTCCGCGCGTGAACCAGCGAGCGAAGCGGCTGGGGGATGGCGGTGACCACGCCGAGATCCGGGCAGGTGCCCACGACCACCACCGCTCCGCGGGTGCGCAACTTGCGCACCGCCCTGCCAAGCCGCTGCGCGGACTGGCTGATGCCGTTGAGGGCCGTCACATCGTTGGCGCCGAGCATCAGCACGGCCGCATCCGGCGGCGATCCGGCCACGAACATCGCGTCCACCTGGCCGGACACGCCCTTTGACGTGGCGCCGACGATGGCCTTGGTGCTCAGCCGGACCACCTTGCCGGTCCGTGCGGCTAGCCCGCGTGCGATCAGCACGCCCGGAACTTCTTCGGCGCTCATGCAGCCATAGCCGGTGGCCGTCGAGTCCCCGAAGATCATCAGGTGCAGGTCGATGTGCGTCCCGCGGTGCCACCGCTGCACCGGCCCGCCGCTGGGCGTATACACACCATCGGCGCGGGGCGGAATGTCCCAGGCCTTCGGGATCACGGTGCGCGCGTGCGTCGCCTGGCCGACCAGCAGGTTGCGTGCGCCCAGGTAGGCCGTGCCTGTCGAGGCGAGTGCACCGGCTGTGGCCAGGGCGATCGCCGAACGACGGGGCACCCGGATGGTCACGCATTCAGTTTAGGTCCGCTTCGCTGTTTGCGCGGACAGGTAGCGAACAAAGTGATCACGTTGTGAAGCAAATGTGGTATCAAATCAGCTTCTTCAAACGTTGTACTTAGTATTCGCTGTCAAGCTAAGTCCCAACGGGTTGGCTGAATGGCTCGGCGAACATATGAACCGTGCTCTTGGCCTCCTCGTCACATGCTGTATCGCACTACAAAGACGTAGGAAGTGTTGAGCATGACCGCACCGAGCAAGGTTTCCGGCTCCCCCCGGAGAGCCGTCTGCCGTAATGACATCCTCAAGGCACGCAGACTTGGGGCCCGCAGGTTCGCCATCAGTGATGGCGCGCCCGTCGAGGTCCTCGAATCGGGGCCCAGCGTTGCCGCGCGAGTCGCCACACTCGCGTCACGGCTGACGATCCGGCCGATTCTGACCGCCGGCAGCTACGTGCCCAACCTGCCCTGGCCGTGGGGCCTGATCGACCTGGCATCCCGGGTCCTGCTCCCGGTGTCGGCCACCGTCCGGGAGACGGTGGATTTGCCAAACGCGTCAGCACAGTTGGTGCGCGCGCCGGGGGTGCTGCCGGCGGACGGCAGCCGGCGGATGGTTCTCTACTTCCACGGCGGCGCTTTCCTGACCTGCGGAGCAAACTCGCACGGACGACTCGTCGAGGCTCTGTCGAAGTTTGCTGACTCACCTGTGTTGGTGGTGAATTACCGGCTGTTGCCCAAGCACTCGATCGGGATGGCCCTCGACGACTGCCGCGACGCCTATCAATGGCTCCGCCTGCGCGGATACGAGCCGGACCAGATCGTGCTGGCCGGTGACTCCGCGGGCGGGTACCTCGCGCTCGCCCTGGCGCAACGTCTGCAGGAGGAGGGGCGCGGGGACGGGGAGGTGGCGGCGGCGCTGGTAGCGATCTCGCCACTGCTGCAGCTGGCAAAGGAATGCAAGCAGGCCCATCCCAACATCAAGAGCGACGCGATGTTCCCCGCCAAGGCGTTCGACGTGCTCATCGAGCTGGTTGCTGCCGCGGCCGAAAGAAACATCGTCGACGGCAAACCCGAAGAGATCTACGAGCCGCTGGAGCACATCAAGCCGGGCCTGCCGCGGACGCTCATCCACGTGTCCGGATCCGAAGTGTTGCTGCACGACGCGAAGCTCGCCGCGACCAGGCTGGCCGCGGTTGGCGTGCCGGCCGAGGTGCGGGTCTGGCCCGGTCAGGTGCACGACTTCCAGCTGGCCGCGCCGCTGGTCCCGGAGGCGATCCGTTCACTGTGGCAGATCGGCGAATACATTCGCGAAGCCACCGGCTGACGCGACCACGCGCCGGGCTTCGGGTGGCACCGAGCGTGGGTGTGCACCGACGGAAACCGCCTGAGACGATGAACGCATGCGGATCGCCCAGCACATCAGTGACCTCATCGGCGGCACTCCGCTGGTCCGGTTGAACTCCGTCGTCCCCGACGGCGCGGCCACCGTGGCGGCCAAGGTCGAATACCTCAACCCCGGCGGCAGCGCGAAGGACCGCATCGCGGTGCGGATGATCGACGCCGCGGAAGCCAGCGGGCAGCTCAGAGCTGGTGGCACCATCGTCGAGCCCACGTCGGGAAACACCGGCGTCGGCCTCGCCCTAGTCGCACAGCACCGCGGATACAAGTGCGTGTTCGTCTGTCCCGACAAGGTCAGCGAGGACAAGCGCAACGTGCTGCTCGCCTACGGCGCGGAGGTGGTGGTGTGCCCGACGGCGGTGCCGCCCGACCATCCGGACAGCTACTACAGCGTCTCCGACAGGCTCGTCACCGAAATCGACGGCGCCTGGAAACCCGACCAGTACGCCAACCCCGAAGGACCGGCCAGCCACTACGCAACCACCGGTCCGGAGATCTGGGCCGACACCGACGGCAAAGTCACCCATTTCGTCGCCGGCATCGGCACCGGCGGGACGATCACGGGCGCGGGCCGCTACCTCAAGGAGGTGTCGGACGGGCGGGTCCGCGTCATCGGCGCCGACCCCGAAGGCTCGGTGTATTCGGGCGGCAGCGGCCGGCCCTACCTGGTCGAGGGCGTCGGCGAGGATTTCTGGCCGCAGGCCTACGACCGCACGGTGCCCGACCAGATCATCGCGGTTTCGGACTCCGACTCCTTCAACATGACCCGGCGGCTGGCGCGCGAAGAAGCGATGCTGGTCGGCGGGTCATGCGGGATGGCGGTGGTGGCCGCGGTGAGGGTCGCCGAGGAAGCCGGACCCGACGCGGTGGTCGTGGTCCTGCTGCCCGACGGCGGGCGGGGCTACATGTCGAAGATCTTCAACGACGCCTGGATGTCGTCCTACGGGTTCCTGCGCAGCCGCCTCGACGGCTCGACCGAGCAGCCCACGGTCGGCGATGTGCTGCGCCGCAAATCGGGTGCGCTGCCCGACCTGGTGCACACCCATCCGTCTGAGACGGTGCGCGACGCCATCGGCATTCTGCGCGAATACGGGGTATCGCAGATGCCGGTGGTCGGCGCCGAGCCGCCGGTGATGGCCGGTGAGGTCGCCGGCAGTGTCTCCGAACGCGAGTTGCTCTCCGCCGTCTTCGAGGGCCGCGCCAAGCTGGCCGACGCCGTCGCGCAGCACATGAGCCCGCCGCTGCCGATGATCGGCGCCGGCGAATTGGTCAGCGCGGCCGGCAAGGCGTTGCGGGACTGGGACGCGTTGATGGTGGTGGAGGAGGGCAAGCCGGTCGGGGTCATCACCCGCTACGACCTGCTGGGCTTCCTGTCCGAAGGGCCCCGGCGACGTTAGCTCAGCGAGCGTTAAGCGTGTGACGCGCGTCTCGGGGAACGGCCCCGCAAAACGGGCCCTCAGGTACTGTAATGCGGCCTGGTTCAACTAATCCGCAGTGAAAGGTTGCCCATGACGAATCCACCACCGCCCGGTGAGTCTCCAGCCCCTGGGTCAGCCGGTGGGCAGCAGCCGTCGTCCGGTGGGTACGAACCCGGGGCCGCTTCTTCGGCGCCCGGCAGCGCCTTTCCCCCGCCGCCCTCCGCGGTGCCGGGCGGAAGTTCTTACCCTCCGCCGCCGTTGCCCGGCGGCGGTTCCTACCCTCCACCCCCGCCGTCGGCCGGTGGATATGCGCCGCCACCGCCCGGGCCGGCGATCAAAACCCTGCCGACCGAGTCCTACGCGTCGTGGATCACCCGGGTCGCGGCATTCATCATCGACATCCTCCCGTATGCCGTCGTGCACGGGATCGGTTACGGGATCCTGCTCGCCACCCAGCAGTCATCGTGCGTCACGGACATCACGCAGTACGCCGTCAACCAGTACTGCGTGATCCAGAACTCGACGATCGGCTGGGTGGCGCACGCGGTGGCGCTGGTGGTGGGGCTGGCCTACCTGATCTGGGACTACGGCTACCGCCAGGGCACCACCGGTTCGAGCCTGGGCAAGTCGGTGACGAAGGTCAAGGTGGTCAGCGAGGTCACCGGCCAGCCCATCGGCTTCGGGATGTCGCTGGTACGCCAGGTCGCGCACTTCATCGACGCGGTGATTTGCTTCATCGGTTTCCTGTTCCCGCTCTGGGACGCCAAGCGGCAGACCCTGGCCGACAAGATCATGACGACGGTCGTCCTGCCGACCTCGGATTGACAGCGTGGCACCACGGCGATAGGCCCGACCGCATGACGCGCGTGGAAAACACCACTCCGGGGGTTGGCTGCGGGGTCTGGCTAGGCTGATTGCCGATGACCAAACACCGCCAGGAACCAGAGGACCACACGGAGCACCGGGGGGTTACCGGACTGGCCACCAAGGCCATTCACGCCGGCTTCCGTCCGGATCCCGCGACCGGGGCGGTGAACGCCCCGATCTACGCCAGCAGCACATTCGCCCAAGACGGTGTGGGCGGCCTGCGCGGCGGGTTCGAGTACGCGCGCACCGGCAACCCGACCCGGGCCGCGCTCGAGGCCTCGCTGGCGGTGCTCGAAGACGGCGCCTTCGGGCGGGCGTTCAGTTCGGGGATGGCCGCCACCGACTGCGCCCTGCGCGCAATGCTGCGGCCCGGTGACCACGTGGTCATCCCGAGCGACGCCTACGGCGGCACCTTCCGGCTCATCGACAAGGTGTTCACCCAGTGGAACGTCGGGTACACGCCGGTGGCTTTGTCCGACCTGGACGCCGTGCGCGCCGCCATCACGCCGCAGACCCGCCTGGTGTGGGTGGAAACGCCGACCAATCCGTTGCTGTCCATCGCCGACATCGGGGCCATCGCCGAGGTCGCGGCCGAGGCCGGCAAACAACGTGCGGTAAAGGTGTTGGTGGACAACACCTTCGCGTCGCCCGCCCTGCAGCAGCCGTTGGCGCTGGGCGCCGACGTGGTGCTGCACTCGACCACCAAGTACATCGGCGGCCACTCCGACGTGGTGGGTGGCGCGCTGATCACCAACGACCAAGAGCTGGACGACGCGTTCGCTTTCCTGCAGAACGGGGCCGGCGCGGTGCCGGGCCCGTTCGACGCCTACCTGACGATGCGCGGCCTGAAGACGCTGGTGCTGCGCATGCAGCGACACAGTGAAAACGCTTTGGCCGTAGCGGAATTCCTCACGGCGCAGCCGTCGGTGCGTAGCGTGCTGTATCCGGGTTTGGCCAGCCATCCCGGGCACCAGGTCGCCGCGCGGCAGATGCGCGGCTTCGGCGGCATGGTGTCGGTGCGCATGGCGGGCGGCCGCGAGGCCGCGGAAAAGCTGTGCGCCCGCACCCGCGTGTTCATCCTGGCCGAGTCGCTGGGCGGGGTGGAGTCGTTGATCGAGCACCCCAGCGCCATGACCCACGCGTCCACGGCTGGCTCGCAATTGGAAGTGCCCGACGACCTGGTGCGGCTTTCGGTGGGTATCGAGGACATCGCCGACCTGTTGGCCGATCTCGAACAAGCCCTGGGCTAACGAGGGCGCGCTGCGGCACCGCCGGCCGGCGGGCGTCTGCTCGCGGCAGAAGTCAGGAGTGGTAAGGCTCCGCGCTGACCAAGGTGACCTCGACGGTGTTGCCGTTGGGCACCAAGTAGCGGCGGGTCTCACCGACCTTGGCGTCGATCAGGGCGCCACCGAGCGGTGAGTTCGGCGAGTACACCTCGAGCTTGCCGTCGTTGACGCCCTCCTGGCGGGTGGCGATCAGGAAGGTCTCCGAGTCCGACTTGTCGCCGTTGTAGTACACCTTCACCACCGAACCGGGCAGCGCGACGCCGGACTGCTTGGGTGCCTCGCCGACCTTGGCGTTGTTGAGCAGGTCCTGCAGCTGACGGATGCGGGCCTCCTGCTGGCCTTGCTCCTCGCGGGCGGCGTGGTATCCGCCGTTTTCACGGAGGTCCCCCTCCTCGCGGCGGTCGTTGATTTCGGCGGCGATCACCGGACGATTCGCGATGAGCTGATCGAGCTCAGCCTTCAGTCGGTCATGTGACTCCTGGGTCAGCCAGGTCACCTGAGTATCCGTCATCTCGTCGCGCTCCTCGTATTCTCGTCCGCGCATCCGCGCAAGTTTGTGATCCCCACTGCCGGGAGTATGCGGGTCCCACCCCGTTTATGCCGCTCCGTTCTGCTCACGGCCTTAATGCAGCAATACACGGTCCCAGCAGGAACCGTGCATTCACCCATGTTACCACCGCGCAAACAGCTGATGACGCACACATTTGCAATTCGGCCCTCGTCGTGCGGTCAGGTCGGTCGCAGGTAGCCGGGCACGTCGGCCCCGCAGCCGTAGATGTCAGCCATCGCGGGCGGCTTGCTGGATTTCACCGTCGTCGTCACCTGCACCGTGCCCTGGCTGGACGGCCCTACCAGCACCTCTCGCCTCCCCGTCTCGCTGCCGTCCTTGGCCCGAACCCGCACGATGCAGTCCACCGGCCGCGACGGATCGGATCGCGTCACGCTGATCGTTACTGACGCCGTCTCGTCGTCGATCACCTGGTAGCCGGCCAGCGAGCCGGCGACGTCGCTGGTGCCGAGTCGTTGATAGCCGACAACGGCGACGACGAAGCCCACGACAACGGCCAGCACGGCAAGGCTGATGGCCACGCGACGCCGCGATACGCGGGACAGTCGCGAACGCCCGTAGCGGGCCTCGGGACGCGGAATCGGATTTTCGGTCATGTCTGGGTATGCCTGGCTGATGGGCTGCCGGACGCCGGCCGACAGCGTGCAACGATCGGAACTGGAATTATAAGGTCGCTTCTAGCTCAGCTAGCCCTTCCCGGGGGCGACCAGCGATCCGACAAGGGGGCACGTGAGCGAACTCCGGTTGATGGCGGTGCACGCGCACCCCGACGACGAGTCCAGCAAGGGTGCTGCCACCCTCGCCCGGTACGCCGACGAGGGTCATCGGGTCATGGTGGTGACGTTGACCGGGGGCGAGCGCGGCGACATTCTCAACCCGGCGATGGACCTGCCGGATGTGCTCGAGCACATCGCCGAAATCCGCCGTGACGAGATGGCGAAGGCCGCCGAGATCCTTGGCGTGGAGCACACCTGGCTCGGTTTCGTCGACTCCGGTTTGCCCAGCGGTGACCCGCCACCGCCACTGCCGGAGGGCAGTTTCGCGCTGGTGCCGCTGGAGGAGTCCGTCGAGGCGCTGGTGCGGGTGGTCCGCGAGTTCCGGCCGCACGTGATGACCACCTACGACGAGAACGGCGGCTACCCGCATCCCGATCACATTCGCTGCCACCAGGTTTCGGTCGGCGCGTTCGAGGCGGCCGGCGACTATGCCTGCTTCCCGGACGCCGGTGAGCCCTGGACGGTGACCAAGCTGTACTACAACCACGGCTTCCTGCGGGCGCGGATGCAACTGCTGCACGACGAGTTCGTCAAGCGCGGCCAAGAAGGGCCGTTTCAAAGGTGGCTTGACCACTGGGATCCCGCTCATGACCCGTTCGAGTCCCGGGTGACGACGCGCGTGGTGTGCTCGGCGTATTTCGGCCAGCGCGACGATGCCCTGCGGGCGCACGCCACGCAGATCGACCCCAACGCCGAGTTCTTCGCCGCTCCGATCGCCTGGCAGGAGCGACTGTGGCCCACCGAGGAATTCGAGTTGGCGCGTTCCCGGGTGCCCGCCAAACTGCCCGAGGACGATCTGTTCGCCGGAATCGAGAGTGACGCGTGAATTACCACCTCCTTGTGGCGAGTGCCGCCGGGTGGACCGGCTGGCAGGCTGACGCGCCGCACAATCACGGGCCCGATTTCGGCAAGGCCAGCCCGGTGGGGCTGGTGGTCGTCCTGCTGCTGTTGATCGCCACACTGTTGTTGCTGCGATCGATGAATCGGCAACTGAAGAAGGTGCCCAAATCGTTCGACCCCGAGCACCCCGAGCCGGATCAGGCCGCCGACGAGGGCACCGACACGGTCGACCCATCGGCGGACGAGGCCCCGAGGCACGCCCCCGGTCAGGCGAACGGATCGCCGCGAGCACCAAGACCCGGCGATGAGCCCGGCTGAGTCTGCCGGGACGAACACGCTCGGACTGGCCACCAGCCCGTACCTGCGCCAGCACGCCGCCAATCCGGTGCATTGGCAGCAGTGGACGCCGCAGGCGCTGGCCGACGCGACCGCGCGCGATGTGCCGATCCTGCTGTCCGTCGGCTACGCCGCCTGCCACTGGTGTCACGTCATGGCCCACGAATCGTTCGACGACGACGAGGTGGCCGCCGTGATGAACGCGCGATTCGTGTGCATCAAGGTCGACCGCGAGGAACGGCCGGACATCGACGCGGTCTACATGAGCGCGACCGTCGCGCTCACCGGCCGCGGCGGTTGGCCGATGACGTGCTTCCTGACGCCCGACGGCCGGCCCTTCTTCTGCGGCACGTACTACCCGAAAGGCGATTTCCTGCAACTACTTTCGGCCGTTTCCGGCACCTGGCGGGACCGCCGCGGGGAGGTGGAGGAGGCTTCCGACCACATCGCCGGCGAATTGCGCAGAATGTCGTCGGGACTGCCCGGCTTGTCGTCTGGGGGTCCGCAGGTGGCGCCGGAGCTGTGCGACCACGCCGTCGCGGCAGTGCTGCGCGATGAGGACGGCGTGCACGGCGGGTTCGGCCACGCGCCCAAATTCCCGCCGTCGGCGATCCTCGAGGCGCTGCTGCGCGACTACGAGCGCAGCGGGTCAGCCGCGGCCCTGGAGGCGGTGGTACGCACCGGCAACGCGATGGCCCGGGGCGGTATCTACGACCAACTCGCCGGCGGCTTCGCCCGCTACAGCGTCGACAACGCCTGGGTGGTACCGCATTTCGAGAAGATGCTGTACGACAACGCGCTGCTGCTGCGAGCATATGCACACTGGGCTCGGCGTACCGGAGACCCGTTGGCGCGCCGGGTCGCGGCGCAGACCGCGCGATTTCTGCTCGACGGGCTGGGCACCGAAGCCGAAGCCGGGATGTTCACGTCGTCGCTGGACGCCGACGCCGACGGTCGTGAGGGCTCGACCTATGTCTGGACGCCCGAGCAGCTGACCGAGGTGCTTGGCGCCGACGACGGCCGTTGGGCGGCAGCGGTTTTCGGCGTCACCCGGTCCGGCACCTTCGAACACGGGACCTCGGTGCTGCAGTTGCCCGCCGATCCGGACGATCCGCAGCGATTCGAACGCGTCCGCACCGCGCTGCTGGCCGCCCGGCTCACCCGGCCCCAGCCGGGACGCGACGACAAGGTCGTCACGTCCTGGAACGGTCTGGCGATCACCGCGCTGGCCGAGGCCAGTGTGGCGTTGGGCGAACCCGAATTCGCCCGCGCCGCACGGGATTGCGCCATGGCGCTGCTGGACACCCACGTCGTGGACGGGCGGCTGAGGCGCGCCAGCCTCGGCGGGGTGGTCGGCGACAGTGCCGCCATCCTGGAGGATTACGCGATGCTGGCCACCGGCCTGCTCGCGCTGTACCAGCTGACCGCCGAGGATTCCTGGCTGACGTCGGCGACCGAGTTGCTGGACACCGCGCTGCGGCACTTCGCAGACCCGCAGCGGCCGGGCTGCTGGTTCGATACGGCCGACGACGCCGAACGGTTGGTGCTGCGGCCCGCCGACCCGATGGACGGGGCGACGCCGTCGGGCGCGTCGTCGATCACCGAAGCGCTGCTGACCGCGGCGCATCTGGTCGACGGTGCGCGCACGGAGCGGTATCTGCGGGCGGCGGGCGGGGCGCTCCGCGCGCATTCGGTGCTGCTGGAGCGCGCGCCACGCTCGGCCGGGCATTGGCTGGCCGTCGCCGAATCCGCGGTGCGCGGACCGCTGCAGATCGCGGTCGCCTGCGATCCGTCGCGGTCGCCGCTGCTCGACGACGCGCGCCGGCTGGCGCCGGGCGGGGCGATCGTCGTGGGCGGCGAGGTGGACTCGTCGCCGCTGCTGCTGGGCCGGGACCGTGTCCGCGGTGCCGACGCGGCCTACGTGTGCCGCGGCCGGGTCTGCGACCTGCCCGTAACCAGGGCAGCCGAACTGGCGGCCGCCCTGGGTGTCTGAAGGTGACAGCCCGGAGGCTACCCTGCGTCTCATGCCCAGTGCCGCCGACAGGACCCAGGCGATCACCGAGACGGTGCACCGCTACATCGATCTGGTCGCCACGGGCAGCGTCGACGAATTGGTCGAGTTGTACGCCGACGACGCCACCGTCGAGGACCCGGTCGGCGGCGAGGTGCACATCGGTCGCCGGGCGATCCACGGCTTCTACTCCGCGGTCAGCGGTGTAGAGCGGACGTGCGAGCTGGTGTCGCTGCGGGTGGCCGGACACGAGGCGGCGTTCCAGTTCCGGCTCACCGTGGTCACGGGCGAGCGCCGGATGGTGATCGAGCCGATCGACGTGATGGTATTCGACCACCGGGGCAAGGTCAGCGCGATGAAGTCCTACTGGTCAGCGGCCGACGTGAGCTACCTGTAGCGATTCGCCGCGGCGCTTTCGCGCACCGGCTAGAAGACCACGAACCACATCGCGACGTAGTGGCAGATCGCCGCTACCGCGGTGCACGCGTGAAAGAACTCGTGGTAGCCGAACGTCGCGGGCCACGGGTCTGGCCAGCGAAATGCATAGAGGATGCCGCCGATGCTGTACAAGGCGCCACCGACCGCCAGCAACACAACGGCGGTCACCCCCGCGTTGTGCAGGATGGTTCCGGTGAAGCAGATCGCCACCCAGCCCAGCAGCAGGTAGAGCGGCACACCCACCCACCGCGGCGCCGACGGCCAGCACACCTTCAGCAAGACCCCGGCCAGCGCACCACCCCACACGATGTAGAGCACCAGGTGTCCCACGTCGGGTGGCATCGCCAGCAGCGCGAACGGCGTATAACTGCCCGCGATGAACACGAAGATCATCGAATGGTCGAGCCGCTTCATCCACTTCTGCTTGGTGGCGGACTTCCAGTGGACGCGGTGGTAGGTGGCGCTGACGGTGAACATCAGGATCGTGGCCGCGGTATAGGCGAAGGTGGCAAGTCCGGCGCGGGTGGATCCGACCGCCCACGACACCGCGATCAAGGACGCGCCGGCCGCGACGGCGACGCCGGCGGAGTAGACGTGAATCCAGCCGCGGAAACGCGGCTTGGTCAGTACCCTCGCGACGCCGTCGACGAGCTGGTGCGCGGTGTTGGCCGTGAGGTTCGGCGACTCGGGCTCCGCATGGCTGGCCGTGCTGGTCTGGGTCATGTCTCCTGTTGCCTTGTCGTCCAGGCCGGGACACTCCCGGGGCCGCTCTCCGTCAACAGTAGCGGGGAACGGCCGCGACACGCCGTCGCAAACGCTGTGCTCGCTGGAATTCCGGGTGGAAACGCAGGCCGGAATTCGTTGTCGCTCTAGTGTGGATTTTCGTGGAGATTATCCCGCCGCGGCTCAAGGAGCCGTTGTACCGCGTCTACGAGATGCGGCTTCGGCAGGGTCTGGCCGCCTCGAAATCCCAACTTCCCCGCCACATCGCGGTCCTGTGCGACGGGAACCGGCGCTGGGCGCGCGACGCGGGTTACGACGACGTCAGCTACGGCTACCGGATGGGTGCCGCCAAGATCGCCGAAATGCTGCGCTGGTGCCAGGAAGCCGGCATCGAAATGACCACCGTCTACCTGCTCTCGGCCGAAAACCTGCGGCGTGACCCCGACGAGCTGGCCGCCCTCATCGAGATCATCACCGATGTGGTCGAGGAGATCTGCGCGCCGGCCAATCGCTGGAGCGTGCGCACCGTCGGGGACCTGGCGCTGATCGGCCAGGAACCGGCCCGCCGGCTGCGCGACGCGGTGGAGTCCACCCCGGCGGTGGCGCCTTTCCACGTGAACGTCGCCGTCGGCTACGGCGGCCGCCGGGAGATCGTGGACGCGGTACGGGCGTTGTTGAGCAAACAACTCGCCAACGGCGCGACCGCCGAGGAGCTCATCGACGCGGTGACCGTCGAAGGCATCTCGGAAAACCTGTACACCTCCGGGCAGCCCGATCCCGACCTGGTGATCCGCACCTCGGGCGAGCAACGGCTGTCCGGGTTTCTGCTGTGGCAAAGCGCGTACTCGGAGATGTGGTTCACCGAAGCGCACTGGCCGGCGTTCCGCCGGGTCGATTTTCTGCGCGCGCTGCGCGATTACAGCCACCGGCATCGCAGGTACGGGAAGTAGCCTCCGGGGTCTTAGCCGCAGGTCGGGCGCGTGCCACACTGGATGTATGGCTGCGCTGTCGGCGGTGGTGTTCACGCTGAGCGGGTGGCTGGGGCTGTACCTGCTGGCCCGCGATCCGCGCAAGCCGGTGCTCGTGTTGGCGGCGGTCGGGCTCTGCGGCTTCGCGCTGGTGGTGGCCTTGGACGCGGTGCGCACCGCCGGCTCTCACACATTTCAGGCGCACGCCGCGCTGCTCAGCGGGGTCGAGATCTATCTGGTTGCCGTCCCCAGCGTGGCGTGGTTCGCGGTGCTGGTCGAGCTGTCCCGGCCCTGCGACCACTGGCGGGCACGCACCGGTGAATTGCTTTTCATCGGCGGCGTCGGCGCGCTCACCCTGCTCGGCGCGGCGCTGGCCGGCAGCGTCGACGGGCCGTTGCGGGCGGGCCACATGGTGATGTTCGCGGTGATCTCGGTATCCACGCTCGGGGCGATGTTCGTCGCACTGCGGCGGTCGGCGCGGCCGGTGCCTGCTGGCCGGCGCGGTATGGGGCTCATCATCGTCGCGACCCTGTTCTTCGCGCTGGGCAACGCGATCCTGATCATCCCGCTGGGCCTGTTGCCCAGCTGGCTGGCGCTGGCGTCCACCGGTTTCGACCTGCTGCTGCTGGGCGTGGCGGTGGCCCTATGGGACGCCTTCGACGAGGGCCAGGCGCTGCGCGCCGACATGCTGCGCTCGTTCGCCGGATGTTCGGTGGTGGCGTCGCTGTTCGGCGGCCAGGTGCTCATCGGCCTGGCCCTCACCCGGGACGAGCCCGCTGCGCACACCGTGCTGACCGTGCTGCTGTTCACCACCCTGGCGATCGCGATCATGGTGCAGGTGCTGGCCGATCCGCTGGCCGGGGTGCTGGACCGGATGGCGTTCTCGAAATCGCCCACGCTGCGGGCCGACCGGGCCGCGCTGCGGCACACCGAAGCCGCGTTGCCGCTGCGTTCGGTCGATCCCCGCCGGGATATTCACGACGTGGACGACGAAACGTTCACCAGGCTCACCCGCCGAGCGCTGGGCCACTACGCGGACCTGACCAAACTGGTCGCCAGCCCGCTCACCGCGTTGCCCGTGATCGACGAGCGGCTGGCCGCGCGTGGTGCGCCCGATCATCCGGTGGAGCGGGCCAACGAGCTCAAGGCCGTCCTCGCCGACGGCATCGCGCGGCTCAAACCGCGCGACGGCGGCGATTTCGGAACCACTGAGGAGTGGCGTTTCTACAACTCGCTGTATTTCCCCTACGTCGTCGGTGTGCGCGCGTATGCGCAGAACGCCACCGCCGCCGGCCTGGATCCCACCGCCCGGCAGGCCTGGCAATGGTTGGTCACCGAAGTCCCACAGCGGTCGCTGCACAACTGGCAAAACGCCGCGGCCCGGCTCATCGCCGCCGATCTGCGGGGCCGTGTCCCCGTCCCCACTGACCAAGCTTCGGCCCGGTGACCACTCCCAAGATCCCCTCGGCCTCGGCCTGCCCGAACGATCACGGCGGCAGCCGACCTCGGCATCGCTGACGCGTAGCAATTTGGCCCGTTCGGGAATAGCCGGACGAAATGCCTGGTCTTTGTATCCGTGGCAGTAGTTGGCAGTGCCGCGAGTCGATATGGCAGTGCTTGGGCTGCACGCTCAAAACTGTTCGACCCAATCCGCCATCGCAAGGAGTAATCACATGACCTCTGTTTCTGGTGCATCTGGTCTCGCAACCCGACCCCTATACGACTCGACCGATTCGCTGCTGCGTTTCGCCATGCGTGCCGATGCCACGTTGACGGGACTGTGCGGGTTGGCCGCCGCCTTCGTCGCCGACCCGCTGTCGTCCCTGACCGGCCTGACGTCCGGCCAGGAATACGCTTTGGGCGCGTTCTTCGTGCTCTACGGCCTGGCGGTGTTCAGCCTCGCGGCGTTGCCCAACTTGCGCCGTGTCGGGATCGGCGTCGTCGCGGCCAACATCGTCTACACGCTGGCTGCCATCGTGGCCGCCGGAGTCGTGCCCATGACCGCAACCGGGGTCGCCGCGACGCTGGCCAGCGGCGTGTACACGGCGGCGTTCGCCGGACTGCAGTACTGGGGAGTGCGTCGCCTCGCTGCGTAGTTTCCCCACCCGCCGGCGCGGGGTGGCGCCGCCGCACGTTGCGGACCGTTGCCCCGCCCCGGCGTTTTAGCTCCCAGCAGCGTTGCTACAGCTTGCGGAGCCGCAATCGGTTGATCGAGTGATCGGCGTCCTTACGCAGCACCAGGGTGGCGCGGGGACGGGTCGGCAGGATGTTCTCGACCAGGTTCGGCCGGTTGATCGACCGCCAGATCTCGCGGGCGGCAACGACGGCCTTTTCGTCGTCGAGGGCCGAGTAATGGTGGAAGTGTGATTCCGGGTCGGCGAACGCGGTGCCGCGCAGCGACAAGAACCGCGACACGTACCACTGCTCGATGTC
>DASSGQ010000110.1:0-6881 GCA_035693385.1 Mycobacterium sp. | reverse complement strand
ACATCGAAGACGAGTACAGACGGTGCCGGGGGCCTGGGGTGTGTATTCATGCCGGTCGTTCGTTGGGTCTGGCCGGGCTCGACCCCTGGCCGTCTGCCGTCACGATAACCATTGTCGTATCTTCGCTCTCCGAAACCTGTTGCCAGAGTGCCTATTTGCGGTCGCTCAACGCTGTGCGGCTCACGACATCACGACGACCATCTTGCCGGTCGCTTCTCCGGCTTCCATCACTCGGTGTGCTTCGTGAATCTGGTTGAAGGAGAAGACGCGGGACGGCTTTGCATCCAGCTTGCCTTCGGCGACCTGCCGGGCGATGTCCTGTAGCGGCACGTCGGAGAGCGGGAAGCCGGGATTCCCAAACACGAAGCTGCCGAAGAAGTTCCAATTAACGCCGCTGGCCATGCGCAGCAGCGGATTGAAGTCACCGATGGGGTCAAGTCCACCCAGCCATCCCGCGAGGCAGGCCGTACCGCCGCGGCACAGCATGTCGAGCGAGTCGAGGATGGTGCTGTTGCCCACCAGGTCCAGGACGGAATCGACTCGCTTGGCTTCGGTTTTCGATTCAGCGAGGTGGGCGGCCAGGTCGCGGCGCTCCAACTCGACGCGGGATGCACCCAGCTCTTCGAGCATCGAAAAGCGCTTGGTGCTGCGCGTGGTGGCGATGACCCGCGCTCCGGCGGCGACCGCCATCTTGAGGGCGGCCTGCCCCAACGATGACGTCGCGCCGCGCAGCACCAACGTCTGTCCGGCTTTCAGGTCGAGGTTGCGGAACAGGCAAGTCCAAGCGACGGCGTAAGTTTCGGGCAGCGCCGCCAAATCTGACCAAGGCAGGTCGGATTCGATGGGGGCGGCGTTCGCCACGCGCACGCGGGTGTATTCGGCGTAGCTGCCGTTGACGGTCCGCCCCAAACCGCCCATCAGGGCGGCCACCTTGGCGCCGACCGGAAACTCGCCTCCCGGGCACGAGTCGACGATGCCGACACATTCGATGCCGCTGACTTCCGCGGCCTCCGCCCACTCACCGCGGCGCATGTGCAGCTCGGCGTGGTTGATCCCGAATCCCTTCACTTCGATCACCACTTCGCCGTCCTTGGGCAGCGGCTTCGGGATGTCGGTGTAGACCAGGCTGTCGAGCCCGCCGAACCCGTTCAGGATGATCGCGCGCATGGTTTCCCCGCCGGGTGCTTCGCGTACCACCGCCGGTGCGGTGGGCAGTGGGGGTGAACTGGTGGCGGCCATTTCTGCCTCTTCCCAAATCGTTAGTAGGCCTTCGGATACCGACGCGCGAAGCGAACCTACGGCAACAGCGTCCGCGTCCGTCCGCGCCAAACTTAATGGGCCAGCTGACCCATTATTATGGGCCAGTGGACCCAAACATGTCCAGGGCGCGGCACCAGGTCAGGACTTGGCCGTGCGCCGAGATCGGGTGGATCGGCTTTCGCGAGGTGCGGGTGGGGCGAAGGAGCGCACGTAGTCGACCGCGGCCGTGACGGCGACCCGCAGCGGTTCGGGATCGCCGGTGGCGTATGTGATCATCGCGCCGCCCTGGTGTGCGGTGACCAGCGACACCGCGAGGTGTCGGGGGTCGGCGTCGGCGCGCAGGTCGCCACGGCGGTGCATCGCGGTGAGGCCGGCCTCAAAGAGCGCAATCCACTCGTCATAGCCGGTGGACAGGTCGTCGTGGATTTCGTCGTCGCCCTCGATCAGCTCACCGGCCAGGGAACCGTAGACGCAGCCACCGACGCGGTACACGGCGTCGATGTCGGACACGCAGGCGTCGGCCCACGCCTGCAGGGCATCGAGGCTGTCGAGGGAGTCGAACTGCGGTTGCGTGTGGAAGGCCCGCACCTCGTTGCGGCGTGCGGCGACGACATGACGGGTCAGGTCGCGCTTGTCGCGGAAATAGTGGGAAATCTGCGACCCACCCACTTCGGCGATGCGCCGCACCTGGTCGATGCTGGTGTTCGCGACGCCGCGCTCGAACATGAGACGGGCGGCGACGTCGACGATGCGCGCACGAGTCGCCAGACCCTTGCGGGTGAACCGCGACGTGGTGTGGTCGGACACGTTGCCACCTCCGGCGCAGATGGGTCAGCTGGCTTTCCGCGTCGGGCGCGGGCCGCGCCGGCGGCGCGGTGGGCGGGGAATCCGATCGGCGGGATCAGCGGCGAACATGCGCAGGTAGTTGACCGCGAAGCGGACCGCATCAGCGTGCGGCCATTCGGCGCGGTAGATGAAGGCCAACGTGCCGCCGCCCTGGTGAGCGCTGACCATGGCCAATGCCAGCCGTCGCGGGTCGGCGCCGTCGACCAGAACGCCGGCATCCTTCATTCGCTGGATGGCCTGCGCCAGCAACTCGATCCACTGCCAGTAGCCGGCCGCCAACGCCTCGCGTATACCGTCGTCGGACTTCGCCAGCTGCGCGGCGAGGGCATGGTAGGTGGGCGTGCCGAAATACCCGATCCGCCTGAGGTAGCGCATGTTCAGGTCGATCCAGCGCTCGAAGTCGTCGAACGACGCCAGGCCGCGAAGCTTGGGCTGTTGGTGAAAGTCCAGAACCACGCCGATCTGGCGCCTGATCACCGCGCGAATCAGCGCGCGTTTGTCGGCGAAATAGTGGGCGAGCTGCGAGCCGCTGACCGCTGCCGCTCGGCGCACGTTCTCCATGTTCGACGCGGAGAGGCCTTCGGTGACGATCAACTCGGCGGCCGCCCGCACGATTCGATCGCGGGTGGCGCGCCCTTTGGCGGTCAACCGTTGTTCGTCCTGAACATCGGGATGGACCATCGCGTCAGGCTAACCCGCGAACCCCCGGAATTATGGGATATCCAGCCCACTGGCGAAGACTGGAAAGATTGACCGGCTGGAACCCGCCGCCCACCGGACGTCAGTCGGGCCGGGGAACCTTGGCGAGAAAGCCGCGAATCAGCTCGGCGACTTCGTCCAGTGCGGACTCCAGCAGGAAGTGCCCGCCGTCAAGCAGATGGATCTCGGCATCGGGCAGGTCGTCGGCGAACGCCTCGGCGCCGGCCGGGCCGAAGATTTCGTCGCCGCGGCCCCACACCGCCAGCAGTGGCACCCGGCTGGCGCGGAAGTATTCGTGCACGCGGGGGTAGAGCGGCGCATTGGTGGCATAGTCCCGCAACAGTTTCAGCTGCACGAGGTCGTTGCCGGGCCGGGAGATCAGCGCGAAGTCGTGATACCAGGATTCGGGGTCGACCAGCGTCTCGTCGGGTACGCCGGTGAGGTACTGCCACCGGGTGGCGCCCAAGGTGAGGAACTGCCGGACCGGGGCCTCGGTGTCCGCCGTCTGTTCGTTTTGGTAGGCCTGCACGACCTTCCAAAAGCTCTCCACGAAGCCGGCGTCGTAGCCGTTGCCGCTTTGGCTGATGATCGCCGTGATTGCGGACGGCTCGCGAAGGGCCAGCCGCCAGCCGATGGGGGCGCCATAGTCCTGCACGTATATCGAGAACCGATCAACGCCAAGGGAGCGCAGCAGGCCCGCGGTGAGGTCGGTCAGCGCATCGAATGTGTAGTCGAACTCCTCGACGGGCGGTGCGTCGGACAGCCCGAAGCCCAAGTGGTCCGGTGCGATCACGTGGTAGCGGTCCGCGAGGGCCGGAACCAGGTTGCGGAACATGTAGGAACTGGTCGGAAACCCGTGCAACAGCACCAGCGCGGGCGAATCGGGTTCGCCGGCTTCACGGTAGAACAGTCGATGCCCCTCGACGGTGGCGTAGCGGTGATGAACGGCCGGCATGAGATACCTCCTGAGCCCACGTGCGATTCACGATCGAGCGCCCTGCGGGCGTTCGCCGCAAGTTCACAAACTCACACTGCTGCATTTCTGGGTTGTATGACCCAGTATGCACCAAAGTGGGCGGCGCGCAACAGTCTCGGGCAGCACACTCACGGCCGATCGGGGTCCCGCCGGTCCGGTGTTGCCCTGGCGATCGGGCTGGCATATTCTGGGCCAACCATCCCAATTTGCGCCCGGTCTTTGCGGTGACGGCGGGCGCGTAGGCAGCCGTCGGCCAACCGCACCCGAGGAGCGAGCGCACGATGGGTGACACCTTGCGGGACAAGACAGTCGTGGTGGTCGGACGTGGCAGCGGGATCGCGCGTGCCGTCGCCCTGCGGGCGCAATCCGAAGGCGCGAGGGTCATCGTGGCCGGACGGGACCCGGCCAAACTTGCCGGCGCCTACAGCGGCGGCGACGTCACCGCCGAGGTGGTCGACATCACCGACGACGGATCGATCGCCGGCCTCGCGGACCGGGTGGGCGCGGTTGACCACGTGGTGTCGACGGCCTCGGCTCGAGCCCGCGGAAAGCTGGGCGACCTCGACCGCCACAAGTTGCAGCTCTCGTTCGACACCAAGGTCATCGGGCCCACCATGCTGGCCAAATACTTTGCGCCGCAAGTTAATCCGGGCGGCTCGTTCGTGCTGTTCTCGGGGGTTCATGCATTCAAGCTCAACGTCGGCTATCTCGGCGTGGGTATCACCAATGGTGCCGTCGACTTCCTCACCCGCTGGCTGGCCGTCGAACTCGCCCCGATCAGGGTCAACGCGATCTCTCCCGGAGTCATCGATACCGGAGCCTGGGACTCGCTCGGCGACGAGGGCAAGCGGGACTATTTCAAGCAGATCGCCGAGAACAACCCGGCACGGCGAATCGGAACTCCTGACGACATCGCCGATGCCGTGCTGTTCGCGATGACCAATACTTTTCTGACAGGTGTGACCTTGAAGGTGGACGGCGGCGAACCGCTGATCTAGCTCCGGGTAGTCAAGGAGACGCGGTGGGTAGGCTCGTTTCGGTCAACGTGGGCATGCCCAAGGACGTCCGATGGCGGGACAGGACCGTCTACACCGGGATATGGAAAGCGCCGGTCGAGGGACCGGTCATGGTGCGCCGGCTCAACATCGACGGCGACGGTCAGGGCGATCTCGCCGGCCACGGCGGTGAACAACGCGCCGTCATGGTGTACCAGACCGAGTCGTACGCCTTCTGGAAGACCTATCTGGGTCGCGACGACCTCCTGCCCGGCCACTTCGGCGAAAACTTCACCGTCACCGGGCTGGCGGACGACCAGGTGTGCATCGGTGACCGTTACCGCATCGGCGACGCCGAATTCGAAGTCACCCAGCCGCGCGTCACCTGCTTTCGGGTTGGCCTGCGGCTGAACAAGCCGGAGATGCCCAACCTGCTTGTCTCCCAACACCGTCCGGGCTTCTACTTCCGGGTCATCGGGGAAGGGCAGGTCCGTGCCGGTGACGACATCGTTCGCACCGCCCGTGGCCGCCACGAACTCAGCGTCGCCGACGTCGACGCGCTCCTGTACCTGCCGAACCGTGACATCGACCAACTCCGCAAGATCGTCGACGTTCCCGCGCTCAGCCCCGGCTGGCAGCAGTCGTTCCGCGACATGCTCAAAGCGCACGAGACTTCCGGGGCCCAGAGCGCACCCCCGGTTGGGGTCGAGCCGGGGTGGAACGGGTTTCGACCGTTACGGGTCAGCGCAGTGTGCCGCGAAAGCCCGCAGGTGCTGTCCATCCGCCTGGAGTCCGACGACCCTGGACGGCTGCCGCCGCCGCTTCCCGGCCAATACCTGACGGTGAGGATTCCCGGTGCCGGCGACCCGGCGCCGCTGCGCAGTTACTCCCTGTCGGGTGACCCCGCCGCGCCCGACTACCGCATCAGCGTCAAGCGCGAGGATCACGGTCTGGTGAGCCACTGGCTGCACGACCACATCCAGCCCGGATCGGTCCTCGAGGCCGCCGCCCCGCGCGGCGAGTTCTACCTCACCGAAGGTGCCAACCCGGTCGCCCTGATCTCGGCGGGAATCGGTATCACACCGGTCTTGGCCATGTTGCATACGCTGGCGGCTGATCGCAGTACCCGCGAGATCTGGTGGGTGCACACCACCCGCAATCGCGAAACCTCCGCGTTTTCAGCCGAACTCGCGACGCTGATTCAATCGTTGCCGCATGCCCGGCAGCTGGTTGTCTATACGCAGACGCAGGGGCGTCTGGACTCCTCGCGCATCGCGGGGCTGAGGCTGCCCGCTGAAGCCGTCGCATACCTTTGCGGCCCAACGCAATTCATGACGGATATGCGTGATGCCCTCACCGCCGCGGGCCTCGACCCCGCGCGGATCCACAGCGAATTGTTCGGCGCGCTCCCCGCGATCAACCCGGGCATCGTCGACGGCGCTCCGCGCAAACCGCCGCACCCGCCCGCCGGAGCGCCCGGAACCGGGCCGTCAATCACGTTCGCCCGCAGCGGGCTCACGGTCAACTGGTCACCGGATTACGGCACCATCCTCGATCTGGCCGAGGCGTGCGACGTGCCAACCCGCTTCGCGTGCCGAAGCGGGGTCTGCCACGTCTGTGTCACCGGAGTCGTGGCGGGGACGACAACCTACGTCCGGGCCCCGCTGGAGCCCCCCGAGCAGGGATCGGTGCTCATCTGCTCGGCCGCGCCCGGCAGCGACGTCGTATTGGACCTGTAGCGACTCGAGCTACGGGCCGAGCGCGACCGACGCCTCGGCGGTGTAGCACAGGAACGTCAGCGTCTCCTGCAGATACAGCTGGACTGTGTCCGCGTCGTGGCTGGTGTATCCGATAGAGACGTCGGTGCCCAGTTGCAGGTCGAAGTCGCCCCCGCGGGTGGTCAGCACAAAAGCGCCGTCGATGGCCGGAGCCCAGATGATGTCTCCGTTAACCAGCCGGTTGATGTGCTCGAGGATCGGATATCCGTGCTCGGTGGTCTCGCTGACCTTGGTGTAGACGTCGGCGGCCAGCAGCACCGAATAGGGGCCGTCCACGCCGGCCAGCCGCAGTTCCGACAGCGCCTGGGTGATGACGTCGGGGATTTC
>DASSGQ010000109.1:0-12659 GCA_035693385.1 Mycobacterium sp. | reverse complement strand
AGGTCGAACAGCACGGCGTCATGACGGCGCGGGTCGATGACCGGCTCCAAGTTGGGCACGCCCCAACCCTCTCACGGTGCTGGGCGCCGCCGGAGAAAGGTCCGGTTGGGTCAGGGTCGTCCGGGCGCGGACGGCCGCCCGCGCTGGGCGGCGGTGGGAAGGGCGCGCGCCGGGCGCTTGCGGCTCTCTTTGGTGAATAGCAGAACGGAGTCCTGGCTGAGCGCCACCAGACGTGCCATGCCGCGTTCGATGCCGACCGCGAGCTGCTCGAGTTCGGCCGCGTTGTCGTAGTCGGCGGTGATCCCGAAAACCAGCTCATCGCCGTAACTGAGCACGGCAACCCCGCTGGACAGCTGCGAAGCCGTCGGCGGGATGGGCAGCAAACGCTCCACCGTTCTCCCCATCAGCCCCAGCCGGTGGCGTGGGCCGGGCGCGTTGGTCGCCAGCGTCACGATCCCCGGTTGCGGCAGTCGGCTCAGCAGCAATTTGGCGAGCTTGGCGGACAACACGAATGGCGGGTAGCTGTTCGCCAACCGCACGATGGCCGGAGTCGGGCGCTGGCTCGTCTGCTTGGGCCGGTTCAACCTGCTGTGCACCGTCTGCAGCCGCTGAACCGGATCGTCGTGTTCGACGGGCAGGTACGGCAGCATCGCCGAGATCCGATTGTCGGTCTTGTCCAGGGTGCGCAGCGAGTCCGCGCGCGGTTGTTCACCGCGGTGCAGCAGCACCGTCCGGAAGCCCTCGGTGATGGCCGCGAGCGCGACGTCATTGGTGGTGACCCCGAACTTGCGGCACACGTCGTCGACGGCGGTGAGGGGAACGCGCACCGTGCGGTAGCGCCGCCTGGTGTTGACCGGGATCGTCGACGGCGACCGCACCGCAGACCAGATGCTCCCGGCCAGGGTGTTGGTGACGTTGCCGGCGATGGTCGACGCGCGCCACAGGGCGTCGAACAAGCTTCGCTTCGGGGTTTGCGATGGTGAAACATGCTTGGAGCCAACGTGGTTGACGAATATGTCGGTGTCGGCTTCGTCGCAGAGCCGGGCGAGCAGGTGGGCCGCCGAATTGCCTTCTGACAGGCAGTGGTGGATCTTCATCAAGATCGCCCACCGGTTGCCCTTGAGGCCCTCGATGACCCAGCACTCCCACAGCGGGCGGTCCGGGTCCAGGGGACGCTCCAGGGCCTGCGCGATGGCCCGGGACAGTTCGGCCTCGTCGCCGGGGCGCGGAATCGTCACTCGGCGCACATGGTGGTCGAAGTCGAACCTCGGGTCGTCGACCCACTGCTGCGCGCCGTTGAACGGGTGGGTACGCAATACCTGCGTGCATCGCGGTATCGACTGAATCCGTTCTTCCAGAACTCTTTTGAGTAGATCGTGGTCAGGGGCGGCGCCGTCGACAACGGCGACCGCGCCGATCGCCAGGCTGACCTGGCGATCGGGGTCCTGGGTCCCGAGAGGACCCGTATCCAATGTCGTGAGCTCTGCCATGCTTGTCCCCACCCTAGTCTTGCGCTTGTACCAGTATCTGTGCAGGTCTCGTAGAACGATAGGCCCCTAGCGTTAAGAACGCGTTTAGAAGTTGAAGAAGCGTTTAACAGCACTGGATCGAATCGAACAAACATTCGATAGAATGTCCACGTGGGCTGGTTTAATGGGCCGCCGAGCTGGGCGGAAATGGAGCGGGTGCTCGACGGCAAGCCCCGCCACGCCGGCGCACCGGCCGCCGAGCCGGCTTTCGACCCCGGCGGAGACGTTCCCCTATCGCACAAACGCGGGACATACCAGCCGCCGAGCTCAGGCCGTGCGGCCCGTTCCTCCGTGGCTCATTCCGTTCCATACGCCGAGCTGCATGCGCACTCGGCGTACAGCTTCCTTGACGGGGCCAGCACGCCCGAGGAACTGGTCGAGGAGGCCGCCCGGCTGGGTCTTCGTGCCCTGGCGCTGACCGACCACAACGGGCTGTACGGGGCGGTGCGGTTCGCCGAAGCCGCCACCGAACTCGATGTGCGTACCGTGTTCGGTGCCGAGCTGTCGCTGGGGTCGGTTGCCCGCACCGAGCAGCCCGATCCGCCCGGCCCGCATCTGCTGGTGCTGGCCCGCGGCCCGGAAGGCTATCGACGGCTGTCGCGGCAGCTGGCCGCGGCACATCTGGCCGGCGGGGAGAAAGGCAAGCCGCGCTATCACATCGACGCGCTGACCGAGGCCGCCGGTGGACACTGGCACATCCTGACCGGATGCCGCAAAGGCACCGTCCGCCACGCGCTTTCCGACGGCGGTCCGGACGCGGCGGCGCGGGCGCTGGCCGATCTGGTGGACCGGTTCGGGGCCGGGCGGGTGAGTATCGAGCTGACCCATCATGGTCATCCGCTGGACGACGAACACAACGCGACATTGGCCGGCCTGGCGCCGCGCTTCGGTGTCGGCGTCGTCGCCACCACCGGAGCACACTTCGCCCATCCGTCGCGAAGCCGGCTGGCCATGGCGATGGGTTCCATCCGGGCCCGGCAGTCCCTGGATTCGGCCGCGGGGTGGCTGGCACCGCTGGGTGGCTCGCACCTACGGTCCGGCGAGGAGATGGCCCGGCTGTTCGCGCATGTGCCCCTCGGGGGCCCTGACGTGGTGGCCGCCGCCGCCGAACTCGGCGAGCAGTGCGCGTTCGGGCTGGCGCTCATCGCACCGCGGCTGCCGCCGTTCGACGTGCCCGACGGGCACACCGAGGACAGCTGGCTGCGGCAGTTGACGATGGCGGGGGCCCGCGACCGCTACGGACTCCCCGACGGCGCGTCCCGCGCATACTCTCAGATCGAGCGTGAGCTGAAAGTCATTGCGCAGCTGACATTTCCGGGCTACTTCCTGGTGGTGCACGATATCGCCCGGTTCTGCCGGGAGAACAACATCCTGTGTCAGGGCAGGGGATCGGCGGCCAATTCCGCGGTCTGCTATGCCCTGGGCGTCACCGCAGTCGATCCGGTGGCCAACGAGCTGTTGTTCGAACGCTTCCTGTCGCCGGCCCGCGACGGACCGCCCGACATCGACATGGACATCGAGTCGGACCAGCGCGAGAAGGTCATCCAGTACGTCTACGACAAGTACGGCCGTGACTACGCCGCCCAGGTCGCCAACGTGATCACCTATCGGGGCCGGATCGCGGTGCGCGACATGGCCCGCGCCCTGGGCTTCTCGCAGGGGCAGCAGGACGCGTGGAGCAAGCAGATCAGTCATTGGAATGGGCTGGCCGACTCGCCGGACCTGGACGGCATTCCGCTGCAGGTGATCGATCTGGCCACCCAGATCCGTAATCTGCCAAGGCATATGGGCATCCATTCCGGCGGCATGGTGATCTGTGACCGCCCGATCGCCGACGTATGTCCGGTGGAGTGGGCGCGCATGGAGAACCGCAGCGTCCTGCAATGGGACAAAGACGACTGCGCGGCAATCGGTCTGGTGAAGTTCGACCTGCTCGGGCTGGGCATGCTCTCGGCGCTGCACTATGTGATCGACCTGGTGGCCGAGCACAAAGGCATCGAGGTGGATCTGGCCAGGCTAGACCTCTCCGAGCCGGCGGTGTACGAAATGCTGTGCCGCGCCGATTCCGTCGGCGTGTTCCAGGTGGAGTCGCGGGCGCAGATGGCCACCCTGCCGCGGCTGCGGCCGCGGGTGTTCTACGACCTGGTGGTGGAGGTCGCGCTGATCCGACCCGGGCCCATCCAGGGCGGCTCGGTACACCCGTACATCCGGCGGCGCAACGGCATCGACCCGGTCGTCTACGACCACCCGTCCATGGAGTCGGCATTGCGAAAGACGTTGGGAGTGCCGCTTTTTCAGGAGCAGCTGATGCAGCTCGCGGTGGACTGTGCCGGATTTTCCGCCGCCGAGGCCGACCAGCTCCGGCGTGCCATGGGATCGAAGCGGTCGACCGAACGCATGCGACGGTTGCGCGGACGGTTCTACGACGGCATGCGTGCGCTGCACGGCGCCACCGACGAGGTGATCGACCGGACCTACGAAAAGCTGGAGGCGTTCGCCAATTTCGGCTTTCCGGAAAGCCACGCCCTGAGCTTCGCGTCGCTGGTGTTCTACTCTTCGTGGTTCAAGCTGCATCACCCGGCGGCGTTCTGCGCGGCGCTGCTGCGCGCGCAGCCGATGGGTTTCTATTCACCGCAGTCGCTGGTGGCCGATGCGCGCAGGCACGGTGTGACGGTGCACGGCCCGGACGTCAACGCCAGCCTGGCCCATGCCACCCTGGAAGATGCGGGGAACACCGTTCGCCTCGGTCTGGGCGCCGTGCGCCACATCGGCGACGACCTCGCCGAGCAGCTGGTCGAAGAGCGAAAAACCAACGGCCCGTTCGCTTCTCTGTTGGATCTGACGTCCCGGTTGCAGCTCTCCGTGCCGCAGACCGAGGCGCTGGCCACGGCGGGAGCGCTGGGCTGTTTCGGCATGTCCCGGCGGGAGGCGTTGTGGGCGGCCGGGGCGGCCGCTACGCAGCGGCCGGACCGGTTACCCGGTGTGGGGTCGTCGTCGCACATCCCGCCGTTGCCGGGGATGAGTGAGCTGGAGTTGGCCGCCGCCGACGTGTGGGCCACCGGCGTCTCCCCGGACAGCTATCCCACGCAGTTTCTGCGGGCCGACCTGGACGCGATGGGCGTGGTGCCCGCCGAGGCGCTGCTGAGCGTGCCCGACGGCGACCGGGTGCTGATCGCCGGTGCGGTGACCCATCGGCAGCGACCCGCGACGGCCCAGGGGGTGACGTTCATCAACCTCGAGGACGAGACCGGGATGGTCAACGTGCTTTGCACGCAGGGGGTGTGGGCGCGGCATCGCAAGCTGGCGAATACGGCACCGGCGCTGCTCATCCGGGGGCAGGTCCAAAACGCCAGCGGGGCGGTCACCGTCGTGGCCGAACGGTTGGGCCGAATCAGCCTTGTCGTCGGATCGAAGTCGCGCGACTTCCGCTGATACCGCTCCCTCGCGGGGGCTGAGTAGTCTCCCCACATGACCCTTAACTTGTCGTTCGACGAAGTCCTCACCACCACCCGCTCGGTCCGCAAACGCCTCGATTTCGACAAGCCCGTAGGCCGCGACGTGCTGATGGAATGCCTCGAGCTGGCGCTGCAGGCGCCCACTGGGTCCAACTCGCAGGGCTGGCAATGGGTGTTCGTCGAGGACGCCGAAAAGAAGAAGGCGATCGGCGACATCTACCTGGCCAACGCCCGCACCTACCTCAGCTCGCCGTCGCCCGAATACGCCGACGGTGACACCCGCGGTGAGCGGATGGGCAAGGTCAAAGATTCCGCGACCTACCTCGCCGAGCACATGCACGAGGCACCGGTCCTGATGATCCCCTGCATTTACGGTCGGGAAGACAAGCAGCCATTGGGCGGTGCGTCGTTCTGGGCGTCGCTGTTCCCAGCGGTCTGGAGCTTCTGCCTGGCGCTGCGCTCCCGTGGACTCGGCTCCTGCTGGACCACGCTGCACCTTCTCGCCGGCGGCGAGAAGAAGGCCGCCGAAATACTCGGCATTCCCGACGACCGGTACAGCCAGGCCGGCCTGTTTCCGATCGCCTACACCAAAGGCACCGACTTCCGGCCGGCCAAGAGGCTGCCCGCCGAGAGCCTGACGCACTGGAACACCTGGTAGCCCGTGGCGATCGCGAGGGCGGCGTAGCCGGGCGAAGCGGGTCGCCACCATCAGACCGTGGCGATCGCGAGGGCTAGATTGCGCCGGCGTAGCCGTGCTGCCGCCAGGCCTCGTAGACGGCGATCGCCGCCGCGTTGGACAGGTTCAGCGAGCGCCGGCCGGCCAGCATGGGAATGCGCACCTGCCCGGTGATGTGGGCGTCGGCCAGCGTCGCCGCGTCCAGCCCGTCGGGTTCCGGCCCGAACATCAACACGTCGCCGGCGTGGTAGTCGACGTCGGCAAACGAGGTCGTGGCGTGCGCGGTGAACGCGATCACTCGCTGCGGCGACAGCGCATCCCACGCGGCCGGAAGCGAAGGATGGACGGTGACCGACGCGAGGTCGTGATAATCGAGACCGGCCCGCCGGAGTTTGGGTTCGGACAAGTCGAAACCCAGCGGCTCGACCAGATGCAATTCGGCGCCGGTGGCGGCCACCGTCCTGATGGCGTTGCCCGTGTTGGGGGCGATACGCGGGGAATAGAACAACAGCCGGAACATCTGCCGATCATGACAAAGCCGTTTGTTTGCCAAACTTGCGCACCGGGGCATGGCCCAACCTTGGAGGGCTCTGCCTAATCAGTAACAATTGTGGAGACCTCGGCCGCGGGCTGTCATACTCGTCGGATTGCCAGGAGTATTCGCTCGCGCCTTTTTGCGCGTGACGGGTGGCATAAGGGCGGAAAAACCAGGAAGTTTTATGAGCCTCTTGTTTTTGCGAGCGCCGATAATCGGCGCAGCGGCCAGTCGCGCGGCTGTGACAACGTGACGATGTTCACCCGCCCGGCCCATTCCGTCGAGGCGGCTCTGCCCGAACCCACACCCATCCCGGCGGCCGAGGCGACGCCGGCCAAGCGTCCGCCGGCGTGGTCGCCGAGCAACTGGCCGGTCCGCTCCAAAGTTTTGGCGATTGTGCTGGTACCGCTGGTTTTGGCGACGGCGTTCGGCGCGCTGCGGGTCAAGGATGCGATGGCCGGCTCGCGCAACCTCAATCTGGCGGCCGACCGCGCCGAGGTGCTGCCGGCGATCACCAAGTACATGTCGGCGTTGGATGTCGCGCTGCTGGCGAGCTCCACCGGACGCGACGTTGACGGGGCGAAAAAGAACTACGACGCGCGCAAGTACGAACTGCAGACGCGGCTGGCCGACACCGACGTCACCCCCGACGTCCGATCGGGAGTAAGCACCCTGATCAACGGCGGCCAGGGGCTGCTGGACAAGGTGGCCGACAACAGCATCGGTTTGCGGGACCGGGTGACCACCTACGCACCGATCCTGTTGACCGCCGAGGACGTCATCAACGCCTCGGTGCGCGTCGGCGACGAGCAGATCCGCGCCGAGGCGCAGGGTTTGAGCCGAGCCGTCGGCGCCCGCGGGCAGATGACGATGCAGGAAATCCTGGTGACCCGCGGCGCTGACCTTCCCGAGCCACAACTGCGGACCTCGATGATCACCTTGGCCGGCACCGAACCGTCGACGTTGTTCGGGATGAGCGAAGTGCTCGGCGCCTCGTCGCCCGAAGCCAAGACGCTGCAGCAGCAGATGGTGAACCGGATGGCGATCATGTCCGATCCGGCCAGCGTGCTCGTCGACAACCCCGAGCTGCTGCGCTCGATCCAGACCACCGACACGATCGCCGAACAGGTCACCGACGACGCCACCGCGTCGGTGACGAAGTCGGTGCATGCCGAGGCCGCCGATCGCCGTAATGCCGCGATCCGCGACACCGTCCTGGTGCTGTCGGCCGTCGTGATCGCACTGGCCATCGTTTTGGTGATGGCGCGGACGCTGGTGCGGCCGCTGCGCGTCCTGCGCGACGGCGCGCTCCGGGTCGCCCACACCGACCTGGAGGAGGAGGTGGCCCGGGTCAGAGCCGGTGGCGCCGAGCCGATCCTGCAGCCGTTGCCGGTGTACACCACCGAGGAGATCGGGCAGGTCGCCCACGCGGTCGACGAACTGCACACGCAGGCCCTGCTGCTGGCCGGCGACGAGGCACGATTGCGATTGCTGGTCAACGACATGTTCGAGACCATGTCGCGGCGCAGCCGTTCGTTGGTCGACCAGCAGCTGGCACTGATCGACCGGCTGGAGCGCGACGAGGAGGATCCCGACCGCCTCGACAACCTGTTCCGGCTCGATCACCTGGCGGCCCGGCTGCGCCGCAACAGCGCCAACCTGTTGGTACTGGCGGGCGCACAGCTCGCGCGTGACCAGCGCGAGCCGGTGCCGCTCGCCACGGTGATCAATGCCGCGGTGTCGGAGGTCGAGGACTACCGCCGGGTCGAGATCACCGGGCTGCCCGACTGCGCGCTGATCGGCTCGGTGGCGGGCGGCGTCATCCATCTGTTCGCCGAACTGATCGACAACGCCCTGCGGTATTCGCCGCCGACGACATCCGTGCAGGTCTCCGCGGCACGCGGCGGCGACGGGGGAGTGGTGCTGCGGATCTCCGACTCCGGCCTGGGCATGAACGACACGGATCGGCGCATCGCCAACATGCGGCTACGGGCCGGCGGCGAGGTCACCCCGGACCCCACTCCTGACAATGCCCGCCACATGGGTCTTTTCGTGGTGGGCCGGATCGCCGCCCGGCACGACATCCGGGTGGGGCTGCGCGGCCCGGCGGCCAACGACGCCGGATCTGGGACGACCGCCGAAATCTACCTACCGCCGACGGCGCTCGAGGGCGTGTCGGTGGCTCAGGCACCGGAGCCGCGCACGGCAGGGGCGGACCCGCCGCCCAGTGTCGCCGACGTCGCCGCGCCGCAGACAGCAAACCGCCCTCACCACCCAAACCCCCCAAACCACTCAGACCACCCCAACCACCAAGGCTTTACGGAGCCGGGACCTTCGGTGACGCTGTTGCCGCGCCGCAACCCGGGTTCCAGCGGCATCACCGACGTTCCCGCCGCGCCCGCCGAGCAGCAGCCCTCCCCGCGCCGGCGCGAGCTCGCCACGCCTTGGTGGGAGACAAGGCAACAAACCAAACAATCGCCGGCGGCGCCCCGAACCGCTGCGGCGTCGGACACCTCGGCGTTCTTGGCCGCGCGTTCGCAGAGCGCCGCCGACCGCGCCGAAGCTCCGCCTGTCAGGCCCGCGAGTCCCGCCGCCGCGGCAAACATCTCAAAGCCCTCGATCCCGGTCGTCCCGCCGGCCGCGACGGCTTCGACAGCCCCGGCCGATGATGACGTCATCTACCGGCGGATGCTCTCGGAGATGCTGGGCGATCCGCACGACCTGGTGAACAGCCCCGACCTGGATTGGCAGTCGGTGTGGGACCGTGGCTGGTCGTTGGCCGCCGCGGCCGAGGACAAGCCCGTGGAATCGCACACCGCCGAGCACGGGCTGCCGGTTCGCAAACCCGGCGCCCGGCTGGTACCCGGTGCGGCCAACGGGATGAGCCTCACCGGACAGGACCCGCAGGACCAGCAGGACCAAAGCCAAGGATTGCTCGTCACCTCCAACGGCGCTCATTCCGGGCGGCAGCCGCAGCATTCGTCCGCGACGCGGGACCCCGAGGCGGTTCGCGCGTCCTTCAGCAGCCATTTCGGCGGTGTGCGCTCCGCCCGGTCGCACGCCCGTGACGCGAGCGAAGGATCCGATCAGCAATGACATCAGCTGGCAACTCGCTGGACTGGCTGGTGACGAAGTTCGCCCGCGAGGTCCCCGGTGTCGCGCACGCCTTGGTGGTCTCCGTCGACGGGCTGCCGGTGGCCGCCAGCGAGCATCTTCCGCGCGAGCGAGCCGATCAGTTGGCCGCGGTGGCCTCCGGGCTGGCCAGCCTGGCCAGCGGCGCCGCGCAGCTGTTCGAGGGCGGGCAGGTGCTGCAGTCGGTTGTCGAGATGCAGAACGGATACCTGCTGTTGATGCGCGTCGGCGATGGCTCACACCTGGCCACGCTGGCCGCGACGTCCTGCGACATCGGTCAGATCGGCTACGAGATGGCCATCCTGGTCGAACGGGTGGGCAGCATGGTGGAGTCCTCCCGCCGGTCTGCGCCGAGCAGCGCACACTCGTGAGCCGCGATGGACACACCCGACACCTGGCCGCCCTCACCTGAAGCGAATCTGGTCCGCCCGTATACCCTGACGGCCGGGCGCACGGACACCGACGTCGACCTGCCCTTGGAAGCCCCGATACAGACGTTGGAAGCGGGCCTGGCGCACCGGTGGCCGCCCGACGATGTACGAGGCAGAATCATTCAACTGTGCGTGGACAGCCCCTCGGTCGCGGAAATCTCGGCCCGGCTGGATTTACCGCTCGGTGTCGTGCGCGTCCTGGTCGGCGATCTGGTCCTGTCCGGCTACCTTCGGGTGCATAGAACCTTGACCGAGCGTTCCACCCGTGATGAGCGCCACGAACTCATAGGAAGGACCCTGCGTGGCCTTAAAGCACTCTGACAGGGGCCACGCTTCGACGAAGATCGTCGTGGCGGGCGGGTTCGGTGTCGGCAAGACCACATTCGTCGGGGCTGTCTCGGAAATCATGCCGTTGCGCACCGAGGCGATGCTCACGGACGCCTCGGCCGGCGTCGACATGCTCGAGACCACCCCGGACAAGCGGACCACCACGGTCGCGATGGACTTCGGCCGGATCACCCTGGACGAGGACCTGGTCCTCTACCTGTTCGGCACCCCGGGGCAGCGGCGGTTCTGGTTCATGTGGGATGACCTGGTGCGCGGCGCCATCGGCGCGATCGTCCTGGTTGACTGCCGCCGCCTGCAGGACAGCTTCGCCGCGGTCGACTTCTTCGAGCACCGCAACCTGCCGTTCCTGGTCGCGGTCAACGAGTTCGACGGCGCACCGCGCTACCCCGTGCACGAGGTGCGCGAGGCGCTGACGCTGGCGGCCCACATCCCGGTGATCACGGTCGACGCCAGGGATCGCAGGTCGGCGACCGACGCGCTCATCGCGGTCAGCGAATACGCACTGGAAGCCTTGGCCGCGAGCTGACCGCTTTGCCGCCGGGGTCGGATTGGAGTGACTGCCATTTCGAAGGCAGGGATTTTCGCGACGAAGACCTCAGCCGGCTGCGCACCGAGCGGGCAGTGTTCACCGAATGCAATTTCAGCGGCGTCAACCTGGCCGAATCCCAACACCGCGGGTCGGCGTTCCGTAACTGCACCTTCGAGCGATCCCTGCTGTGGCACGCCACCTTTGCGCAGTGCAGCATGCTGGGGTCGGTTTTCGTGCAGTGCCGGCTGCGACCGATCACGTTCGACGAGGTGGATTTCACGCTCGCGGTGCTCGGCGGCAACGACCTGCGGAACGTCGATTTGAGCGGCTGTCGGCTGCGGGAGACCAGCCTGGTGGAAACCGACCTGCGCAAGGCCGTGCTGCGGGGCGCCGATCTCAGCGGCGCGCGGACCACCGGCACCCGGCTGGACGACGCCGATTTGCGCGGCGCGACGGTGGACCCGTCGCTGTGGCGGACCGCCTCGCTGGCGGGCGCCTGCGTGGACGTCGGCCAAGCGTTGGCTTTTGCGTTGGCGCACGGCCTTCGATTCGAGGGGAGTATGGACGGTTGACGGTCAGCGCTTGAGCCGGATGCGCCACCGCACGATGACGGCGTAGACCAGCGACAGCGCGGCGAGCATCCCCATGTCCAGCAGCCACGCGCCGCGCGTGTGCAACCAGTGGCGGTCCTTGGGTATGAGCGAACCGGGCACCAGCGCCCGCAGGTCGACAGTGGACGCCGACGCCGCGTACCCCCAACGCGAGGGCACCGTCCAGGACATCTGGTCGAGGACCATGCGGCCGGTCACCGGGACGATGCCACCGGCGAGCACCAGCTGCAGCATCAGTGACACCACCAGCAGCGGCATGATCTGCTCGTTGGACCGCGCGATCGACGACAGCGCCAACCCCAGGATCGCCGACGCCACACACGTCGCGGCGACGGTGACGAACAGCTCCACGCCGGCCGCGAACGTGGACGGGCCGAGCAGCACGGCCGGCTGAGTGGGCGCACCCTTGCCCACCAGCACGATGCCCGTCGTGATCGCCGCCTGGACGATGGCGAACACGCAGTACACGGCGATCTTGGCGGTAAGGTAGGCCCCCGTCGACAGCCCCACCGCCTGTTCGCGCCGGAAAATGGCGCGCTCGCCGATGAGGTCGCGGATCGTCAGCGCGGTACCCATGAAGACGGCGGCGATGGACATCAGAATCAGGATCTGTGCGGCTTCGTCGGGGGTTGAGCTGGTCGGTTCGGCGACGCCGAACCCGGCGTGCCCGGGAACGGTCAGCGACAGTGCCCCCAGGATGAAGGGCAACAGCGCCAGAAAAGTGAAGTAGGCGCGATCGGAAACGACCAACCGGACCTGGCGCCGCGCGATCGTCGAGAACTGCTGGCGCAGGCTGGTGTGCGCGGGTGCACCCAGGTCGGCCGGTGCCGTCTCGACGGGCGGCGGGGGCTGGTTGCGGGCCAGAAAGCGGCGGTTGGCCTCGTCGGGATCGGCGCCCACCTTGGCGAAAATCCGCGCCCAGTTGGTGGTCCCCATCGCGTCGCCGATCTGGCCGGGTGGGCCCAGAAACGCCGTCTTGCCGCCGGGTGCCATCAGCAGCACCTGGTCACAGACGTCGAGATAGGTCAGCGAGTGGGTGACGACCAGCACCACGCGACCGGCGTCGGCCAGCTGCCGCAGCATCGTCATGACTTGCAGGTCCAGCGCCGGGTCCAGACCCGACGTCGGTTCGTCGAGGATCAGCAGCGACGGCCCGGTGAGCAACTCCAGTGCCACCGAGGCGCGTTTGCGCTGGCCGCCGGACAGCTTGTCGACGCGGGTGTCCGCGTGCTCGGTCAGTCCAAGTTCGTCGAGCACCTGGGCGACGACCTGGTGCCGGTCGGCCCTGCTGGTGTCGGGCGGCAGCCGCAGCTCGGCCGCGTAGCGGAGCGCCTGGTTGACCGTCAGCTGCCGGTGCACGACGTCGTCTTGGGGAACCATGCCGATCCGGGTCCGCAACGAGGCGTACTCGCT
>DASSGQ010000108.1:0-8213 GCA_035693385.1 Mycobacterium sp. | reverse complement strand
TAGCGAGTCGGCAGTAGGCGACCGACGGCGGTCGGGTGCGCGCCAAGCCGTCTACCAGCGCGTTCGCCACACCTTTCCAGGAGATAGCTGTAGAAAGGCATATCGTTGCGAAGCGTCAGTTCATGGCCTCTATGAAAGTATTTGCAGATCGTTTAACAGTTCCCTAACAGTGGCCTAATCGTCGCGATTCATGTCGGACTGCGTAAAGTGGTAGATCATGAGGTACTGAGAAGCGGAAGTACGTACTTCAGTAGTTCAGTATATGGAGCATGAGCTGCTGTTATTAGCCGTGGCGACGGCCTGGTCTTCAGTAGCTGCGCAAGTGCTGAAGTGCGTAAATACTTAATTGCGTAAATGGATATTAAGAAATACATGATTTGGTGCGAATGCCTGATAACTAGCGTTAGCGACTGTCAACTAATTCACAGCAATTTTCGCGCTATAGCTATTGTTTGCCTATGAAATTCTGAGTAACGTTTTAGGCGTAGTACAGGTCTTGGAAGGAGCTCGCAATGATGATTTCACCGCGATCCGTGCGCAGCGCGGCCGCCGGTGCGGTCGGCGCCGGCGTGCTGACCGGAGCGCTGCTGTTCGGCGGCGCCCCCGCCGCGCAAGCCGCTCCACCAGCCGCTGCCGGAACGAGCTTCGAGATGGCCGGCCCCCACGGCGCTCCTGACCTCCCGCTTAGGCCCGGTGGCGGCGGCGGGGGCCATGGCGGCGGGGGTCACGGCGGTGGCGGCTGGGGCGGTCACGGCGGTGGCGGCTGGGGCGGCCACGGTGGCTGGGGCCACGGCGGCTGGGGCAATGGTGGCTGGGGCCACGGCGGCTGGGGCCACGGCGGCTGGGGCAATGGCGGCTGGGGCAATGGCGGCTGGGGTCGCGGTGGCTGGGGCCACGGCGGTTGGGGGGGCCACCCTGGTTGGGGCAATGGTGGTTGGGGGCCCCCCGGTTTGGGCTTCCGGCCGTGGTGGAACTTGTGGAACTGGTGGTGGTAAGTCAAGCCGCAATCACCGCTTGGCACTGGTCAGTGACGTCGCTACCGAGTTGACCGGGCCCACGCTGTGGGGGGAATCCATGCCGGCCTGCCACCCGCAGGTCGGCATGGCCCGCCCTTGAGGAATGTCCATGCCGACCTGAGACGGGCCTCAGGTCGGCATGGTGTGTTCAGGGGTCGCGCGGCAGGCCCAACAGCCGTTCGGCGATGATGTTGAGCTGCACCTCGGACGTACCGCCATAAATCGTGGTGGCCCGGCTGGCCAGCAGGTATTCGCCCCACTTGCCCGCCGGCTCGTCGGTGTCGCCGATCGCGGCGTCGGTCCCGAACGAGGACACGGCGAATTCGGCATAGCCCTGGCCGGTGCGCATCGACAACAGCTTGGAGATCGCCGCCGACGGCATCGCGTCACCGCCGGCCAGCGTCAACAGCGTCGAGCGCAGGTTCAGCACCTTGGCGGCATGGCCTTCGGCGATCAGGTGCCCGGCCCGGTGTTGCGCGATCTGGTCCAACTGCCCGTCTCGGACGAACTCGACGAACTCGGGCAGTGTCGCCAGGAAATTCGCATCGCTGCTGCCAATCGACACCCGCTCCGCCGTCAGGGTGTTGCGACTGACCTCCCAGCCCCGGTTGACCTCGCCGAGCACGAACTCGTCGGGCACGAACACGTCGTCGATGTAGACCGTGTTGAACATCGCGTTGCCGGTGAGCTCGCGCAGCGGCGTCACCGTAATGCCTTCGCTCTTCATGTCCAGCAGGAAGTACGTGATGCCGTTATGTTTTGGCGCGCTCGGGTCCGTCCGCGCCAATAGCGCGCCCCACTGCGAATACTGCGCCGCGGTCGTCCAGATCTTTTGCCCGGTGATGCGCCACCCGCCGTCGGTCCTGGTCGCTTTGGTGCTCAGCCCCGCCAGATCCGATCCGGCGCCCGGCTCGGAAAACAGCTGACACCAGATCATTTCGCCGCGGAAGGTCGGCGGCAGGAACCGTTGCTTCTGGTCCTCGGTGCCGAACGCCACGATCGACGGGATGATCCACGCCGCGATGCCGACCTGGGGCCGCTTGACGCGTCCCGTGGTGAACTCCTGGGCGATGATGACCTGCTCCACCGGACTCGCGGCCCGGCCCCAGGGCTCCGGCAGGTACGGCAGCACCAACCCGGCCTCGGCGATCGCGACCTTGCGGGACTCGCGGTCCATCGCCTTGAACGCGGCGACCTCGCCCCGGATCTCGGTCCTCAGTTTTTCGGTGTCGGGATCCAAATCGATGTTCACCGCCCGCATCCCGGTGCCGGTGGCGGTGTCCACCACCTTTTGCGGGTACTCCGATCTGCGGCCGAAGGAGGCCGCCAGCATCAACGCCCGGCGGTAGTAGATGTTCGTGTCGTGTTCCCACGTGAAGCCGATGCCGCCGTGCACCTGGATGCAATCCTGAGTGCACCGTTGGGCGGCCGCCGGCGCCAGGGTTGCGGCCACCGCCGCGGCGAACTCGACTCCGACGATGTCCGAATCGTGTTGGCCGGCCTCGTCGATCGCGCGGGCCGCATCCCACACCGCCGCGGTGGCTCGCTCGGTGTCGGCGATCATCTCCGCGCACCTGTGCTTGATGGCCTGGAACTGGCCGATCGGCCTGCCGAACTGCTCGCGGATCTTGGCGTAGTGCGACGCCGTGTCGGTGGCCCAGCGCGCCACGCCGACGGCCTCGGCCGACAGCAGCGTCGAAATCAGCGCGTGCGCGGTGGTCATGGTCAGATTGCCCAGCGCGGCATCGTCGCCGACCTCGACCGCGTTGGCCCGCACATGCGCGATGGGACGCAGCGGGTCGATGCTTTTCACCGGCTCGATCTCGAGCTGTTCGGCGCGCAGCACCACCCATTCTTCGCCGCCGTCGATCGCGACGGGCAGCACCAGCACCGATGCCTGCGCTGCGGCGGGAACCGCGCGGACCTCGCCGCGGATCACCAGCGTCTTCTCGTCGTGGCCCTGCCGGGTGGCGGTCAGGCCGGAATCCAGCGCGTAGGCGGCGATCGCGGCGCCGGACGCCAATTCGAAGAGCACCTTCGCTTGCGCGTCGTGCGCGGAGATCAGCGCGCTGGCGATCGCCGACGGGACGAACGGTCCGGGCACCGCCCCGTAGCCGAACTCGGCCAGCACGATGGCCAATTCGAGGATGCCGAACCCTTGCCCGCCGACGGATTCCGCCAGATGCACCCCCTGCAGCCCTTGCTCTGCGGCGGCATGCCAGTACGGCGGCGGGTTCTCCAGTGCTGTTTCCAAGGCCGCGTGCAGTACCTCGGACGGTGCTACCCGCGCCACCAGGGATCGCACCGAGTCGGCCAGGTCGTGATGCTCAGGAGTTATTGCGATCGGCATTGGTCGCGCCTTCCCGTGGCTTTCGCAGTCCGTTTCGGCCAAGCACCTTCCAAGCTAACAACCGGTCGGTTGGTTGACCACATTGGCAAGCGGTTCGCCGTCGCGCAGCCGGCGGCAGTTGGCAACGGCCTCAGTCAGATACCGCCGCATGCTGTCGGCGCTGAACCCGGCGACGTGCGGTGTCAGCACCACCTTGTCGAGGCCGAGCAGCGGATTGTCGGGAGCAACCGGCTCGACCTCGAAAACGTCCAAACCCGCGGCAGCCAGCCGCCCACCTCGCAGCGCGTCGACGAGTGCCTCTTCGTCGACGATGGCGCCACGTGCCGTGTTGACCAGCACCGCGGTTGGTTTCATCCGGGCCAGCGCGTCTCTGCTGAGCAGATGATGGGTCTCTGTCGTCAACGGCACGTGTAGCGAGACGATGTCGCAGGCGGCCAGCAGTTCGGGCAGCTGCCGCCAACCCGGGCGTCCGTCGTCACGGGTGGTGTTGTGCAGGACGCTGGCGCCCATTGCGGCGACGATGTCGCCCACCCGTTTGGCGATGTTGCCGTAGCCGACCAGGCCGACGGTGCAGCTGCCGATATCGCGCACCGTCTCGCCCAGTTCCGGATCCGCCGGCCAGCCGGATCCGTGCCGCACCGCGCGGTCCAGCGCCAGCAGCCGGCGCAAGGCGGCCAGCATCAGCATCACCGTGCCCTCGGCCACCGTCGGTGCGTTGGCGCCGGGCATGTTGGCGACCGCGATACCGCACTTCGTTGCGGTTTCCACGTCGATGGTGTTCACCCCGATGCCGAGTTTCTGCACCAGCCGCAGCCGCGCCCCGCGCCGCAGGTCGTCGCCCGACAGCGGCCGAAGTGAGTGCCAGATCACCTCCGCGTCGGGCAATTCCCGGTAGAAGCGCGTGTCGTCGTTGTCGGCGCACCATCGTACGTCGAGCCAATCCGATTCCGGCGCAACGAAATCGAGAACCTTATCGCCGGGAGTGAAGTGGGCGAGAACCCTCAGCGCCACCGCTTGCCGATCCATTTGACGATGGTATCGGCCAGCTCGCTGCGCGCGCCCGGGGTGGTGAAGTAGTGGTCGCTGTCGATCGAGACCTGTGCCTTGTCGGTGCCGGCGAGCCCGTCGTGAATGCGCTCGGCGTCGGAGGGAAATACTCCCGTGTCGGCCCCGGCGTTGATCACCAGCGCGGGGCAGGTGATGCGGGCCAGGTGCGGCTCGGCCCGGGTCTGTGCCACCCGCAGGCTCCACATGCCCAGCCAGTTGCGCAGCGTGCAGGCCGCCGCGATGCCGTGTGCCGAACGGTTCGCCTTGGCGGGGACGCCCGCATAACACGTGTTCGGCGGTCGCTTTGTGGGCTCGATGCCGGGATCGACCATGCGGGGGTCGGCCCAGGTTCGCATCACGGTGAACGGTCGATCCGAAAACCCTGCGGCGCGAACACGTTTGAGCTCGGTTTCGGCCCAGTCGGTGATGGCCTGGTTGCGCGCGGTCTGCGCGCGGCGGTAGCGGGCGATGAACTCCGCCGGGTACGGCGGGCCGTTGTCCTCGTTGAACAGATCGAGCTGGGGATCGGTGGCCACCGGGTCGTTTTCGTCGACGACGGCGGCGTCCATCCAGGCCGTCAGCACGTCCGGGCGCCCGGGATGAGCGGCGGTCGCGACGTAGCCGTCGGCGGCGGTCAAGTCGGTCAGCCCGGCCGCTGGACGCATGCCCTGCAGTGGCGTCACATTCGGTTCGACGGCCTGCGACTGATAGGCCGCCATCAACGAGCCTCCCCCCGAATTGCCGAGCAGGACAACGGTGTCCACGCCGGCGACCTCACGCAGCCAACGAACCCCGACGCCGATGTCGACCAGCGCGTGGTCGAGCAGAAAGCTGCTTTCGAAACCACGGAACCGCGTGTTCCAGCCGAGAAATCCGATGCCGCGGGTGGCCATGTAATCGGCCAGATAATGCTCGGAGAAGTCGATCTGATAGTGCGCGGCGATCATCGCCACCTTCGGCTTGCGTCCCACCCCCCGGTGGTAGATGCCCTGGCAGGGATGCCCTCCCGCCCCGGCGCGCCCGGCAGTGGGCGACGGCAACCCTACGAACTCCCGGACAACCCCTGCAGCACCCGTATGACGATTCAATTCGACTCCCCTTCACCGGCGTAGATGGCTCGGTAGTAGATGTTGGCGAGCGTCTTGATGCACGCCGCGTCGTCGGGTTCGGTTGCGGCCGAACTTGTTCCGGTGAGCTGGATGTAGCAGAACTGGTTGAACATGGCCACGATCGCCTGCGCGATCAGCTCGGGGTCGTCGTCGGGGCAGTGGCCCTCGGCCTGGGCGCGCCGGACCGTCTCGGCGATGAAAGAGACGGGGATCGCGCATATCTCGGCCCAGTACCGCGCGAAGTCGTCGTTGACCATCGCCAGCTGAGACACGCTGATCACCTCGGCGAGCCGACTGCGGTAGGTCTGCCAGTGGGCCGTCGCCGCCTCGTGGGCGCGTTCGCGGTTGGACAGGCCGTGCCGGGTCACCGAACGCGCGCGTTGATCGGCATCGTCGCGGAATCGCAGGGCCCATTGGCGGACCATTGCCTCTTTGGAGTCGTAGTAGTTGTAAAACGAGGCCGACGAGCGGCCCGCTTCGGCGGCGATGTCGGCAACGGTGGTCGCCAGGACGCCCTTGCGTGCGATGACCGTGCGCGCGGCCGCGTCGAGCGCCGCCTGCGTGCGGCGGCCGCGATGCGTCGGAAATTCGGCGGGACGCTCGGTCGGCTGGTGTGCGGTCGACACGTGGCGTACCTCCCTGGAGCAAAACTGAACCTGATGTTAGATTCAGATTCGTATCTTGGCCAGGACCCGCGCCCCGCGGACCGATGGGAGCCGCAAGATGATCAAGCCGCACTACGCCAACACGGAGTTCGAGCTCGGCGGGATCAACCACGTCGCGCTGGTGTGTTCAGACATGGAGCGCACCGTGGACTTCTACACCAACGTTCTCGGCATGCCGCTGATCAAATCGCTGGATCTGCCCGGCGGGGCGGGGCAGCACTTCTTCTTCGACGCCGGCAACGGCGACTGCGTCGCCTTTTTCTGGTTCGCCGACGCGCCGGACCGAGTGCCGGGCGTCTCGTCGCCGGGCGCCATCCCGGGCATCGGGGACATCACCAGCGCGGTGAGCACCATGAACCATCTGGCGTTCCATGTGCCGGCCGAGAAGTTCGACGCCTACCGGCAGCGGCTCAAGGACAAGGGCGTGCGGGTGGGCCCGGTGCTCAACCACGACGAGAGCGAGATGCAGGTCGCCGCAACGTTGCATCCGGGCGTGTACGTGCGCTCGTTCTACTTCCAGGACCCCGACGGCATCACGTTGGAATTCGCCTGCTGGGTCAAGGAATTCGACGCGAGCGACACGAAGGCCGTGCCCAGGACCGCGGCCGACCGGCGACCTCCGGTGGCCACCGCACGCTAGCCGGCAGACCGCACCCGATCTCGGGGGACCCCATGATGACCGACGGCATTCTGACCGACGCGCAGATCGCGGCACTGAAGCCGGCGGAGCGGCGGGAGCTGGTTCAGCGGCTGGAGCAACCCCTCAAGGACGTGATCGACCCGGTGCTCCTCACCCGGATACGGCGCATTCGCCTGAGCCTCATGATCGGCTGCTCCATCGCGATGATTCCGTGGATCGTGTACCTCTCGCTGACGCTGCCGGAGAACTACGTGGCCCACAACTGGCCGCTGACCTGGGTGGGCTTCGACGTCCTGCTGGTCGGATTCATGGTGGCAACGGCCGTGTTCGGATACCTGCGCCGCCAGGTGCTGCTGCTCGCGGCCTTCACCTCCGGGGTGCTGCTGATCTGCGACGCGTGGTTCGACCTGATGACGGCCGGACCTGACGATGTGTGGCTGTCGGTGGTCACCGCGCTGTTCATCGAGGTGCCGTTGGCCATCTTCATGATCCGCGGCGCGCAGCGCATCATGCGACTCACGATGTTGCGTTTGTGGCTGCTGGATCCGGGGATGCGGCTGTGGCACCTGCCGCTGTTTCCTTGAGCCCGTACAGTTTTGGGTCGGTGAGTTCGTCCAGCAGCGCAGCCAGCTGATCGACAAGCTGCGGTGGCTCGAGTCGGACGTCGCCGGCCAGCCAGGCGCTGATGGTTTGACCGACGCCGCCGACCGCGAAGTGGGCCCCGGCCTTGATGCGGTCGTTTGCCGGCATCCGCAGCGCATCGCCGGCGTACTTGCCCGACAGCATGGCGAACAGGGCGCTGGATTCGGCGCGCTTGCGCATGACCACGGCGTTGGCCAGTTGCGTGCTGAACAGCAGTCGTCCGATGCGGGCGTCACCGTCGATGGTCCGCACGATGTTGGCGATCCCCGCGCGGCTCTGCTCGGGCACCGGGACCGCCGCCACCGCGGCCTGGGTGGTGGTGGCCAGCTCGACGATCACCCAGTCGAACACTCCACTGACGAATTCGTCTTTGTCGGCGAAACTTTCGTAGAAATAGCGGGCCGCCAGGCCGGCCTGGCCGCATATCCCGCGGACGGTCAGCTCGGAGATGTCCTGTTGCTCGGCGCCCAGCAGGTCCAGCCCGGCGGCCAGTAGCCGGCCGCGGCGCGCGGCCAGCCGTTGTGTGGCAGCGACGCCGCGGTAGGGGCGCACGCTGGAAGCACCGGGCATAACAACCATCTTGACACCGAACGACCGTCTTGACACCGACATCAGACCAAGACAACATCAGGAAACATTCGTTCGCACATTAGCCCGCCGCGCCACCGGAGGACTTGCTATGGCCATTCACAAGGTGCACCAGCCGATTCGGCATGTCGAACGGGCGATCGCGGAGCCGCCAAC
>DASSGQ010000107.1:0-15728 GCA_035693385.1 Mycobacterium sp. | reverse complement strand
AGATCTGCGGCGGCACGCGCCTGTGCGGCCGATGGCACTGCTGCTGGTGCCGCTCTGCCGATGGACGGCGCCTGGTTCGGCCGCGGCGGCCGTCGGCCGGACCGAACCGCGGCGACCGCGTCGGCGAACGGCCCGCCGCTGCGATACCGCATGGTGGGGTTCTTCACCAAGGTGATCTCGATGAGTTCGCGCACATTGGGCGGCAGCTCGGGAGGCAGCGGCGGCGGGGGTTCCTTGATGTGTTTCATCGCCACCGTCAAAGCCCCGTCGCCGGTGAAGGGCCGCTTGCCCGAAACCACCTCGTACCCGACGACACCCAACGAATAGACATCGCTGGCCGGGGTGGCGTCGTGGCCCAGCGCCTGCTCGGGGGCGATGTATTGGGCGGTGCCCATCACCATCCCGGTCTGGGTCACCGGCGCCGCGTCGACGGCCTTGGCGATGCCGAAGTCGGTGATCTTCACCTGCCCGGTCGGGGTGATCAGGATGTTGCCCGGTTTGACGTCGCGGTGTACCAAGCCGGCAGCGTGCGCCACTTGAAGGGCCCGGCCTGTCTGTTCGAGCATGTCCAGCGCATGCCGCAGCGAGAGCCGGCCGGTGCGCTTGATCACCGAATTCAGCGGTTCGCCGTTGACCAGCTCCATCACCAGGTAGGCGGTTCGGCCCTCGCCGTCCAGCTGGCTTTCGCCGTAGTCGTGGACGGCGGCGATCCCGGGGTGGTTGAGCATGGCGGTGGTGCGGGCCTCGGCGCGGAAACGTTCAATGAACTCGGGGTCCTGGGAGAACTCCTGTTTGAGCACCTTGACCGCAACCCGCCGGCCCAACCGGCTGTCCACCGCTTCCCACACTTGGCCCATGCCGCCGGTGGCGATCAGACGTTGCAGGCGATACCTGCCTGACAGCGTCACCCCAACTCGCGGGCTCATGGTCCCCCCTGTAGCGCGGCCTCGATCACCGCCCGCCCGATCGGAGCAGCCAGCGCACCCCCAGTCGCGGACAAGCGGTCGGCACCGTTCTCCACCAGCACCGCCACGGCGACCTTCGGCGTCTGCGCGGGCGCGAACGCGATGTACCACGCGTGCGGTGGAGTGTGGCGCGGGTCGGTGCCATGCTCCGCGGTACCGGTCTTGGATGCAATCTGCACGCCGGGAATGGCCCCTTTCTGTTGTGCGACCTTCTCGGCGCCGACCATGAGCTCTGTTAGCTTAGCGGCGACCTGCGGCGATACCGCGCGGCGCTGTTGATAGGGCGCAGTGGTGCTGATATTGGACAGGTCCGGCCCCTTGAGGCTGTCGATAAGGTACGGCTGCATCGTCACCCCGCCGTTCGCGATGGTCGCGGCGATTTCCGCGTTCTGCAGCGGCGTGAGTGCGACGTCCTTCTGACCGATGCTCGACATCCCGAGTGCGGCGGCGTCCGGGATTATTCCGACGGTCGATTCGGCGACCTGCAGCGGAATCACGCTGGGAGTGGTGTCCAGCCCGAACGAGTGCGCAGTGTTGCGAAGCGCATCGGCACCGGTGAGGATGCCGAGTTGGACGAACGCGGTGTTGCAAGACAGGGCGAATGCCTGGCTGAGGGACACCGTCGGCGCGCTGCCGCACGGCGCGTCACCGTAGTTTTCCAGCGTGGCGGTGCTGCCGGGCAGCGGAATCGAGGCCGCCGCGGTCAACTGCTCGGTGTCGGTGGCGCCGGCCTGCAGCGCCGCCGCGGTGGTGATCACCTTGAACGTGGACCCCGGCGGGTAGGTCTCCGAGATGGCCCGGTTGGTCAGCGGATTGTCGGGGTCGTCGCGCAGCCGCTGCCAGGCCAGTGCCTGCACCTCGGGGTCGTGCGACGCCAGCAGGTTGGGGTCGTAGGACGGCGACGACACCATGGCCAGGATCTTGCCGGTGGACGGTTCCAGGGCGACGACGGCGCCCTTGCAGGGCGGCCCGCCACAGCCCTGCTGCATCGCGTCCCACCCGGCCTGTTGGATCCGCGGAACGATCGTCGTGTCGACGTTGCCGCCGCGCGGGTCGCGACCGGTGAAGAAGTCGGCCAACCGTCGCCCGAACAGCCGCTCGTCGGACCCGTTCAATAGGGGGTCCTCGGCCCGTTCCAGGCCCGAGCTGGAGTAGCGCAGCGAGTAGAAGCCGGTGATCGGTGCGTACACCGCGGGGTTGGGATACACCCGCAGGAAACGAAACCGGCTGTCGGTGGCCACGGAATAGGCCAGCAGCTGGTCGCGCGCGACGATCTGGCCGCGCTGACGCGAATACTCGTCGAGCAGGACGCGCTGGTTGCGCGGGTCGGCACGCAGGCTGTCGGCGGCGAAGACCTGGGTCATCGTGGCGTTGAGCAACAGCAGCACGATCAACGCCATCACGGTCACCGAGATCCGGCGGAGAGAGGCGTTCATACCCGCTCAATCACCTCGGTTTTGGCGGCCGCGATCGGCGACTTGTTGCGTGCGCGGGTGCGCAACGGACGTCGGGCGCTGTGCGAGATGCGGGCCAGGATGGCCAGCAGCACGTAGTTGGACAGCAACGACGACCCGCCATAGGACATCCACGGCGTGGTCAACCCGGTCAACGGAATGAGTTTGGTCACGCCGCCGACGACGATGAACAGCTGGATGGCCAGCGTCGACGCCAAACCCGCGGCAAGCAGTTTGCCGAAGCTGTCGCGGGTGGCGATCGCCGTGCGCAGACCCCGGACGATGACGATCGTGTAGAGCATCAAGATGCTGGCCAGGCCGACCAGCCCGAGCTCTTCACCGAACGCGGCGATGATGAAGTCGGTCGACGCGGCGGGCACGGTGTCGGGTTGGCCGTTACCCAGCCCGGTCCCGAAGATGCCGCCGGTGGCGAAGCTGAACAGCGATTGCACGATCTGATAGCCGGCGCCGTCGGGGTCGGAGAACGGGTCCCACCACATCTGCACCCGAACCCGGACATGCGGGAAGATGAAATACGCCACCACGCTTCCGACGGCGAACAGCAGCAAGCCGATGACGACCCAGCTGAAACGCTGGGTGGCGAGGTAAACCACCACCAGAAACGACGCGTAGAGCAGCAGCGACGTGCCGAGATCCTTCTCGAAGGTCATCACTCCCACCGAGATCACCCAAGCGGCCAAGAGCGGGGCCAGGTCTCGGGGGCGGGGCAGGGTCATTCCCATGAAGTGCTTGCCGACGCTGGTGAACAGACGCCGTTTGGCGATCAGCACCGCTGAAAAGAAGATCAGCAGCAAAATCTTGGAAAACTCGGCCGGCTGAATTGAGAAGCCGGGAAAGCGGATCCAGATCTTGGCGCCGTTCTGCTCCGACAGTGACGCAGGCAGCAGCGCGGGAATGACCAAAAAGATCAAACCCGCGACGCCACAGATGTATCCGTACCGCGCAAGCTGCCGATGGTCTTTCAGGAAGGTAACTACCAGCGCGAACGCGGCGACTCCAACCACGGTCCACAACATCTGCTGGGTTGCGCTGGGGTGACGGCGACCGCTCAACTCGTTGTTGACCAGGTCGAGCCGGTGGATCATCACCAGGCCAAGCCCGTTGAGCAGCGCCACTATCGGCAGCAGGAGTGGGTCCGTGTACGGCGCGAAGCGCCGGATGGCCAGGTGTGCGCTTCCGAAGATGACCAGGAAGATCAGCCCGTAGCTGGTCAGGTCCCAGCGCAGGCTGCGCTCCTGGTTCCCCTCGACGATGAGCAGTGCAGCGACGGTGATCAGCGCGGCGAAGCACAGCAGCAGCAGTTCGGCGTTGCGCCGAGTAGGCAGCGGCGGCGTCACCGAGACCGGCGGCTGCACTTGTGTCGTCATGGCGCGCTCACGTCAGGGCCCGGCAATCGATGCCCGGCTGAAGTGAGGGTGGGGGGAGCGCAGTCACCGTCTGGGAATTCGTGGGCGACGTGGTCGCGGGCGCTGCCGGCGCGGTGGTCGCGGGCGCTGCCGGCGCGGTGGTCGCGGGACTGCCGGTCGAAGTGGAGTTGGGTAACGTGCCGCTGGGAGAGCTGGTAGCCGCCGGGACCGGGGATCCGGGCGGGGAGGTGGCCCGAGGCGGCGGACAGGGCGGCAGCAGCGAGTTGGTCGACAGTTGGCGCAGCTGCCCGATCGCGTTATCCAGGGTCCCGGCCGGAAGACCGGCCTGGACCTGTGCGCGTTCGGGTGCGCGTAGATCCTTCAGTTGCATCAAGCGGCAGTCGAGATGACCGCCGGTCTGGCCGGAACCGACCAGGGACAGCTCGTTGCGGGCGTTCAGGCAGCCGATCAAGTAGGGCTCGTGCAGCGACATGCCCAGCAGCGAACCTTGAATTCCGCGCAGGATGGCCACCATGCCGTTGTATTCGGCGACGTAGTAGTTGCTGCGGATGATGGCACGGCCGATGGCCACGCCCGCGAGCACCAGCAGCACCACGAGCGTGACAACGATCGCCATCCGGCGCCGCGACCACCGTGGCCGCTTGGGGGTTTCCGCCTGCGGTGGAACGCGTTTGGCGACCTCGTTACGGGGCCTGATGGCCGAGGCGCGGCCGGCGGAGGTATTGGGCAGCGTCATCTGGTCTTCTTCGCCGGAGACCGCGCCGGCCAGAATCGGCTGGGTCTGGCCGTAGTCGTAGTCGACGACGTCGGCGACCACGACGGTCACGTTGTCGGGGCCGCCGCCGCGCAGCGCCAATTCGATGAGCCGGTAGGCGCTCTCGGCCACGTCGGGGATCTGCAACGCCTCGAGGATGGTTTCGTCGCTCACCGGGTCGGACAACCCGTCCGAGCAGAGCAGGTAGCGATCACCGGCGCGCGCTTCGCGCATGGTCAACGTCGGCTCGACCTCGTGACCGGTCAGTGCCCGCATGATCAACGACCGCTGCGGGTGGCTGTGCGCTTCCTCGCGTGTGATCCGGCCCTCGTCGACCAGGGTTTGGACAAACGTGTCGTCCTTGGTGATCTGGGCCAGCTCGCCGTCGCGCAACAGATAGCCGCGTGAGTCTCCGATGTGCACCAACCCAATCCTGTTGCCGTCAAACAAGATTGCGGTAAGTGTGGTGCCCATCCCCTCAAGGTCGGGCTCCATCTCGACCTGTGCGGCGATGGCCGAGTTGCCGGCGCGCACCGCCGAGTCGAGCTTGGCGAGCAGGTCGCCACCGGGCTCGTCGTCGTCGAGGTGGGCCAGCGCGGCGATCACCAGCTGGGACGCCACCTCGCCGGCAGCGTGCCCACCCATGCCGTCGGCCAGGGCCAAGAGCCGTGCGCCGGCGTAGACCGAGTCCTCGTTGTTGGTGCGTACCAGGCCGCGATCACTGCGGGCGGCATATCGCAGGACCAAAGTCACAAGCGCCACTCTCCCCCGCAAGCAGGCAGTACCCTCACGACCCCGGCTCGATAGCCTGCCGAGCCGGCGTCATCGTCGTCGGCGCGGGTCACGGGCGCAACTCGATTGCCGTTTTGCCGATCCGAATCGGCGTTCCTAAGGGGACCCGTACCGCAGTCGTCACCTTCGCCCTGTCAAGGTATGTGCCGTTGGTCGATCCTAGATCCTCGACGTACCATTCCGAGCCGCGCTGCGACAGCCGGGCGTGCCGTGTCGAGGCGTAGTCATCGGTGAGCACCAGAGTCGAGTCGTCAGCGCGCCCGATCAACACCGGCTGCCCGCTGAGCGTGATGCGCCCACCCGTAAGCGCACCTTCGGTCACCACCAGGTAGCGGGCGGCGTGGCGGCGCTGGCGGGAGGGCAGCAGTGTGCCGCGCAACGCCAACCCGCGACGCACCATGACAGCACCGGTGGGAGCGTAGATATCCGTCCGCAGGATCCGCAGCACGGACCAGATGAATACCCATAACAACATTAGAAATCCGGCGCGCGTCAGCTGCAGTACCAATCCCTGCATCTGGCGTCCTTTCCGTCCTGGCGGCGCTCCGTCGCACCCGTGACACCGAGCACATCAGCAACGTCACGATACTTGGACGGCGGTCGACGCGGGGCGAAGCACGGCAGCTTTGATCCCGTTGCGTTCAGTGAATGCGAACGATGATCTCGGAGTGGCCCAAACGGATCACGTCGCCATCGGCCAATTGCCACTCCTGTACCGGCGCGTTGTTGACGGTGGTGCCGTTAGTGGAGTTGAGGTCGGAGAGCAGCGCGACCTGTCCGTCCCAGCGGATCTCCAGGTGGCGGCGCGACACACCCGTGTCGGGCAGGCGGAACTGGGCGTCCTGGCCACGACCCACGATGTTGGAGCCTTCGCGCAGCTGGTAGGTCCGGCCGCTGCCATCGTCGAGCTGCAGCGTGACCGAGGTCCCGGCGGAGCCGTAGCCGCCCTGGCCGTAACCGCCGTAGCCGCCGCCCGCCTGCTGGCCGTAGTCCGCCGGTTGGCCGTAGTCGGCTTGCTGGCCGTAGTCCGCCGGTTGGCCGTAGTCGCGGTGGCCGGTTTCGGCGTATCCGCCTTGCGGGGCGGCGTACCCGCCACCCGGGGCGTTTTCGGCGTATTGGGTGTAGTCGCCCTGGCTGTAGTCCTGCTGGCCGTATCCCCCGCCCTGCTGGTAGCCCTGGTCATAGCCGCCGCCCTGATCGGGGTAAGGCGGCCGTTGTTGCTCCGGCGCCGGCGGGGCCGCGGGGGCGTAACCGCCCTCCTCCGGGCGGGCGGGTCCGCGACCGTAATCGCCATACCCGCCGTAACCCTGCTGTCCAGCGCCCGGCTGACCGCCGCCAGGAGCAGCAGGAGGGGCGTAGCCGCCCTGGCGGTAGCCCTGGTCGTAGCCTTGCCCGCCGTAGCCGCCAGGGGCGGGGGGACGCTGCTCGTAGGGCGGTGGGTAGCCACCCTGACCTTGGTCGGGATAGCCGCCGCGACCGGGGTCTTGGTACCCGCGCTGGTCTTGGTATCCGCGCTGATCATAGCCGCCCTGATCCGGGTAACCGCCGCGCTGGCCCTGGTAGCCGCCCTGATCGGGGTAACCGCCCTGGCCCGGGTAACCGCCCTGCTCCGGATAGCCGCCCTGCTCCGGATAGCCGCCCTGGTCGGGATGACGGGGAGGCGCGTATCCGCCCTGGGGCGGGTACCCGCCCTGCTCGGGCGGGTAGCCAGCCCGGGGGTCCGGTGCGCCCTGCGGGTCCTGGCTGCGGGGTTCCTCTTGCGGACGCCCATAGCGATCGTCGTAGTACTCGTCGCCGGGCCGCCCCTGCCCCTGACCCCCGCGGTAGCTCGAATTGTCGGTCATTGGTGCTACTCCTCGTTCTGCGCCGAACGCGTGATCTGATTGTGGCCGGAGGTGATGGTTGACCGTCGGGCGGGGCTCGACGTCAGGGTTGACAGCACCGCGGGCGCGGTACTGACCGGTATGCAGGCTCGACGACTGCTCGAACCGGACGACCACATCACCATACGTTTGCCACCCCTTTTCATGGATATAGTCGGCCAAGTATGTAGCGAAACCGCGCGACTTGAGGTCCGACTCGGCGGCCACCTTCTCAAAGTCGTGCATCCCGAGGGTAATGATGTATTCGTTGGGGGCCAAAAGACGATTTCCGTGAAGCGCCTGGACGCCGTCTTCGGCTTCGCGGCGCAATAGGGCTTCAACCTCCTGCGGAACAATCGATCCCCCGAATACTCGGGCAAACGCATTGTCCAGGGTCGCTTCAAGCTTGCGCTCGATGCGCTGCACGAGCCCCTTCTGGCTACTCATCCTTTAGCGCTCGCCCGCAGTTGCCGTGGTGTGTCGCGGGCGCGAGGCAAATGAATCGCCCGCGTGTCGTATCACCCCAGCATGTTACCGGGCGACGGCGACGCCACGGCACCTTCGGAACTCTGAGAATTGCATCCGGGCAGCTCAGACACGTCTGTCTAGCAAAGCTCCCGGCGTGAGCGGTCGCCAAACGCTCCGGGGCGGTTGGGGCGCAGGGCTAATACAGTGGTATGGTCCATCGGTTGTTTTCCGGGCGAGTGGCGGAATGGCAGACGCGCTGGCTTCAGGTGCCAGTGTCCTTCGGGACGTGGGGGTTCAAGTCCCCCTTCGCCCACCCTGAGCGGTTCTACGAACTGCAGGCACAAAGGTCACGAACCAGAAATGGGTCGTGACCTTTGTGTTTGGTGGGCTGTTGTTTTTACGCCGCCCAAGGGACGGTGGGCGGGACTTCGTCGCAACTTCCCAATTGGACGCCTTGCTGTTGGTGGGCTCGGCGTCGATGCGGAGAGCTCTAACCCCTTCTATGGACTCCGCCCGCACGTCTACGGAAGCACCACGGCTCGCCTCCAGACCAATGAAGCTTTGCAATCGCGCGCACGTTGCGGCGCCATCCCGAAAATAATCGCTGCTGGGAAAGGAGTGGGCATAAAACTAGGCGACACAAGGCGGCGTCCTCGCCGTTATTGCTCGAGTGGTCGCAAACTTCGACAACCGACGCCTCAAGCCAGTTCGCCGTGAACCCGTTCAATCCGTAAAACGCCGCCGCTACTCGGTGACGCGGATGGACTCCAGGCGCTGGTTCACCCGAGCCAGCGCCTCGTCGAAGACCTCCACCTTTTCGCCACGTCGCTCGTTGGCTGGCTGGGCGGCACCGCGAGAACCTTCGGCCTCCACTCGGGCCGCGCCCTGCCGCCGCAATAGGCTGAAGTTCTTCTCACGCGCGTTCCTGAGCCGGCTCTGTAGATCCTTCAGCTGCTTGTCATCCATGCGCTCCAGAACGTCGGGATGACTCTCGCCGATCAACGAGCTTTCCTGCTGGGTCAGGTTCACATGGTGGTTGCTCACCGTAGATTCATAGCCTGCGCCGGCCACCGGCACGGCGAATCGCCGGACAGCACGCCGAACGGTCACGCCAGGGCCATCTAAAGTTCACATCGCCAGACGGCGTGGGGTTCGCCTGCCAAACCGATCGCTTTCCGCTCGACTACCCCGCGGCGTCCCCGAATCCGTGGCCACTCCAACCTCCCTGCCGTGCTCTGCGAGCGGTTCGTCGGGTGGGTGCAGGTGGCAGCGTAGCGGAGTAGGGTTCGCAATTGGCGTACAACGACGCCTAAGCACGTGACCAGCACGGCTCGGTGTCGAGCAGCAATCCATCGCAGTCAAAGACGAATCGCACTCACCTGCAGCGGAAGCGTCATGGCCGCAACAACATCCGGTGCCGCCCTTGACACGGATTCACTCCTACGGCCACAACCGCGTACGGTCCCAGCCATCCCCGGAACGTTCATAAGTCAGTCGCTGGTGTCGACGGTCGGGTGTTCCCTCCCAGAACTCAACATGCGCTGGCCGCAGCGCATACGAGATCCATTCATCCGGAACCAGACCAGGATCATCGCTGAGCTTGCGGTAGGCCTTATCGATCTCCGCATCCAACTCCGCAACATCGGCAAGTGGTTGACTTTGTCTCAGCGTCAACGTGATCGCACGTGACCCCAGCGGCCGAGCAAGGAAGTCTTCAGCGCTGGCCTGGTCGCCGTCACCGACAACAACACCGCCTACCCTTACCTGGCGAACCTGTGAAGGCCAGTAAAAGGTCAACGCTGCAACGGGATTCGCTGCAAGGTCGCAGCCCTTCTGGCTCACCGAACTGACCGCGAAATGCCAACCACGCACGTCGACCGCCTTCACAATCAGCACCCGAGCACGCGGCAATCCCTGGGCATCGACCGTCGACAACGTCATGCATGAGGCTCGGGAACGCCGGCATCAACGGCCTCCTGCCACCACGCGACGAACAACGACACCGGGTCTGCAGGGGCTGTGTCGACATCGAACCCAGGGCCCACGCCCGTCAACACAGGCAGCGTTCGAAGGTACGAACGTCCCCCGTCCGCATTAGACCACCGCTGCTTAGGCGCATGCTCATCCGCCGTCATCAATTGACCGTAGACCGGGAGCAGAATGCGGGCCGCTTCACAACCCGCGTTGTGTTCATGGCAGTTCATCGAGGGCGCCGCCTAGCAGGTCAAGCAGTCCGGCGGCGTCGGCGTAGCTCGCGGGCGGCAGCTTGTCAAGCAGGGTGCTCGCGGCGCGGTGAAGTCGTTGACGGTGGTGGGCAAGTAGTCGTCGTCCCGCTGGTGTGACGGCGAGCTGGCTGACGCGACCATCCTGAGCTGAACCGCGGCGCTCGATGAGTTCCTTGGCCGCCAGGCGAGCAATGGCGCGGGTGGCTGGAGGCTGGGTCATCCCGCACGCCGCCGCCACGGCCCCGACACCCTTGTTGCCATGGGTGGTCACCGCCTCCAGCACGGCGAATTGGGCGTTGGTGAGCCCGACCAGGCCTGGATCTCGTTGCAGGCGAGACCGAGAGCGCCGATAGGCGGCGAAGAATTTCACCAGCGCTTCTTCGAGAGTGGCTATTTCGTCTTGATCTGACATATATACCTAGGGTATATGGTTGGCGTATGGACATATCGGAGCTAGCCTCCCTGCCCGAGCGTGTCGGCAAGCGGCTCGGGACCAGCCGCTCGGAGTTGATCACCCAACAAGACGTGCAGTGGTTCGCCGACGCGACCCGCGCGCACGAGTGGATTCATGTCGATCCCCAAAGGGCCGCACGGGAAAGCCCTTTCGGCACCACTGTCGCGCACGGATACCTGACCCTGTCACTGGCCACTCCGTTCGTGACTGAGCTGCTCGGCGTCGGTGACGGCGTGGTGGGAATCAACTACGGGCTCAACCGCGTGCGCTTCCCAGCGCCCGTCCCCGTCGGCTCGCGGGTACGCGCGCACGGCACGCTGCGCAGCGCGACTCCCGACGGTCCGGGGATGCGCACAGTGATCGAGCTCGTATACGAAGTCGAAGGCGGCGACCGGCCACCCTGCGTCGCCGAAGTGGTCAGCGTGCTGCTTCCCGCGCGCTAGCAGGGGGGCAGGTGCGGGGCGCTATGTGAGGCCTCTTGCGGATTCTCTTCGTCAACGGCGGCGCGATTGCGATAGGTCACCGTTGGCCACACCGCCGCCTGCGACCACCTCGTAGGCGAGGCCACCACCGCGCCGGCCAACCGGTCCTTGTCGCACACGCCGGCAACCGGCGTGTGCGGGGTTGCAGGACTGCCCCTGTCAGGGCCCGGTCAAGGAATTCTCGACCACGGTTCTTCGGATGGCCATGCGGATGACCGCCGTCCTTTTCGCCAACAAACCCGCAGGATAGTCACGGCGCGAGCGTGACAAAGCCCGGCGGCATGGGTGGCTCTGGCGACGGCTCCGCTGGGTGGCGACCGCCGCTGCCGCCAGTGCCACCACCGCCGTTGCCGTCACCACCGCCACTGCCGCCACTGCCGTTGCCGCCACTGCCGGCAGCGCCCCCCGGCTGCGGGGCAGCAGGAGGTGGCGGCTGTTGGGGTGGAGGCGGTAGGTGTTTTGGTGGAGGCGGTGCCGCGATCGGGTGGGGTGCTGTCCGGATATGCGCCGCCGACGGCGGTGGTGCCGGCAATGGCGGCGGGTTCGGGTCGGTGATCTCGCCGGAGGGAGCCGCTCCGATCAGCGAGGCGAACGCTGTGCCATGCACGTCAAAATCCGACCGGTCGCCTCCTGAGCGCCCCGCCACCAAAGCGCCACCGTCCATCAAGTGTGGCCGCCGCACCGCACCGGTGCCCGTCGGTTCCTGCCACGCCGGTGGCTCCCGGCGATCGCCTCGCGAGTTGAGGGCGTTATGCGTGTACGGCGCCACACGTTGCGCCGACTCATTCCATCCCGCCCCGGAATTGTCCACGATGGAAGCGATCTTCCCTTGGTCGTACGGGCAGTAGGCCTCCACTGCCGCCGTGATGAATCGGGCCTCGGTGCGCGCGAGGCGGCCGGGGGCGTATAGGCGCTCGGGCGGGTCAATGCCATACGCATCGTTCACCATCGCGTCCACCAAGCCACCCGCCGGCATGCCGGCATCGAGTTCGCGACAAACGTTATGGGCTGTGTAGATGAGGCTTGGCACGCCCCTGAGGGCAGGGATGCCCTCTTTATCGAGCAGCGCGAGAAACTGCTCGTCTTGGTTTGAGTCGGCCACTGCTGCGCTGTTGCGCAGAATTGCAGCAGCGGTGAGCACCACGATGGCGGTAGCCAGGGCACCGGCGTGGCTGGTGATACCGGTGAACCTGGTGATGCCGGTAGACATGGCAGGGTTCCCGTTCTTCTAGGGCCCGTCACGTGACTTTCTAGGGCCCGTCACGTGACGAGCTTTGGATATTTGATCTACGCCTCGCGGGTAGTTGCCTGCGGGGCCAGCGCGGCCTGAACGGACGCACGAGTTGGGGATTTATCGCGGCGGCGATGCGCATAGTCGACTGCGCTGGGGATTGCTGCGACTACCGCGGCTACCTGGTTTGCTGACGCGCCGACCGGATAGCGGTCCCTTTGCATCGTCGCCGCGTCGGTTCCGAGCGAGCCCGGCACGTCCGCCTCTCTAACCAAACGCCGGCGGTAGGCGTCGTGCGCGGAGATGTCAGTGCGCAATATCTTGAGCGCTTGGGAGCGGAGCGACCGGGGATGCTGGGCGAAGTAGACGTCGCCCATTCCTCCATATCCGGGCAGCCGCACAATGGTCTGTCCAGCAGGCATTGCGCCGCTGGCAAACGGCATGCAAAAAGTCTACTGCCTCCGCTTCGACAAGCGGTATGGGCAAATCCTGACGCTATGCTGCAGGATTCCCCACAAGCGAATGCATCATCCGATATGCGAAAAATGGATGCGGCGCTCGCGACCGGACGAGGCGAGGCCTTGGCCGGGTTGCCGCGCTGGCGCACACCACGGCGTGTGAGCCACCGTCGGCGAGCAGGCCCGCGAAGCACGAACGAGTCCCGTCGCAAGCCGCCGCTGTCAAGCCCCGCGGCGCCAGCCGGTCATGGTTGGAAAGCGGAGTAGACCCATTGGAAGGTGCCGGTAGCCGCCGCATCGAGCATGTTGCCGACGGCGACGGCGAGGTCGCCATTGCCGCCGGAAGTAGTGGGGCTGGCGCCGGCAAAGGCGGTGCTGTCAGTGCCCACGACGAGGGCGACGTTGCCGCTGCCGGGGACAAACCTGATGCCGCCGGCAAAGGCGTCGCTGCCAGTGCCCAAGGCGGAGGCGAAGTTAAAGTTGCCGCTGGCAGCGCTGGCGATGTTGTTCTTGCCGAGGGCGACGGCGGTATCAAGGTTGCCGGCGAGGCCGGCATACGCGGCACTGTTGGTGCCGAAGGCGGTGGCGAGGTTCAGGTTGCCCGTGCCGGCCTCGGCTAGGCTGGTGTTGCCGATGGCGAGTGCGGTGTTGAAGACGCCTCCGGTGACGGTCGCGTCGCTGTTGGCGCCGAAGGCGACCGCGAGGCCGCCGAAGTTCGAGCTGGCGTTCGCGCTGCCCGCCTGGAGCAATGTGAACCCGCCGACCGAGACGGCCGCATTCGGAACGGGCACTTTCAGCGTCAGCGTCAGCGTCACGGTCTGGAAAGGTGCCGCATTGGCGGCCTCGGCACCCGCATAGGCTCCCGCACCCGCGATGAGGCCCTGGACAAACCGGGAATGAAACGCCGCCGCCCGGGCACTCAGCGCCTGAAACGCCTTGCCGTGGCTGGAAAAGAGCGACGCGATGGCCGCCGACACCTCATCGCTACCGGCGGCGATCACGGTGGTGGTCGCAGGCGCGGCCGCCCCGTTGGCCTCGCTGAGCGACGAGCCGATGCCCGCCACATCTGCCGCCGTCCCCGCCAACATGCCCGGTGCTGCGATCACATACGACATCGTCGACCTGCCACCCGAGTCATCGATTTCTCAACGAAATACCAGAGCGTATCGCGTTAGGTCTGCAGATCGGTTGGGGCGCTAAACGGAAACGTGTACCCGCCGTTGTGTTGGTGGGTACGCGGTAGTTGCCCGGCCGTTGTCGGCAGCCGTGCGGTTATCGGATGCGCAGAGCCTTCATCGATTGCAGAAGTCGGGTGAGTAGCCGGGCGTGCTGTTGGGAGTCCATGCCCATGAGGGGGTCGAAACCGATGAGATGTTGGCTCGCAATCGTTTGAGCTTCGGTGTACTTCAGGAGACCACCGGAACCGTGTCGGCGTCCGACCCCCGAGGCTTTCATGCCGCCCATCGGGGCGCCCTGGGAGGTGTACGCCGCGGCGTACCCCTCGTTGATGTTGACGGTGCCGGCTTTGATCTCGCTGGCCACCTCACGGGCGTGACGGGTGTTTCGGCTGAAAACCGCTGCGTTCAAACCGTATTCGGTGTCGTTGGCCTGAGTGATCGCCTCGGCTTCGGACTTGAATGGGTACACCGAGACCACCGGCCCGAAGGTCTCGTCCCGGTACAACGGGGCCGTCGGGGGAACGTCAACCAATATCGTGGGCTCGTAGAAGTAGGGGCCCAGGTCCGGGCGAGCGCGGCCGCCCGCGACGACTTTCGCGCCGGCGGCGACGGCGCTTTGGACGTGTTCGCTGACGCGTTGCAGTTGACGTTCGGAGGTCAGTGATCCCATGTCGGTGCTGTAATCCAGCGCGAACCCCAGCCGCAGCCCCTTGACGGTGTCGGCGAACCGCTTTACGAACTCGTCAAAGATGCTGGCATCGGCGTAGATTCGTTCGATCGACACGCACAGCTGGCCGGCGTTGGCGAAGCATCCCCGGACCGCGACGTTCGCGGTCTTGTCCAGGTCGGCGTCGGCGAGCACAACCATCGGGTTTTTTCCGCCCAGCTCCAATGAGCAGCCGATGAGCCGCGAAGCGGCGCGTAGCCCGATTGCGCGGCCCGCATTGGTGGATCCGGTGAATCCGACGTAGTCGGCGTTGTCGATGAGATCATTGCCGATCAGGGCTGGATCACCGAGAGCGACTTGCCACAATTCCGGTGGCAGTCCGGCCTCGATGGCCAGGCTGCGTGGCCATAGGGTCGACAGGGCGGTCTGGTTATCCGGTTTGTGGACGATCGCGTTGCCCGCGAGGAGGGCCGGGACGACGTCCATCCCCAGCGTCATGGGGTAGTTCCACGGGGTGATGGTGGCCACCACGCCTTTGGGGTGCGCGTATTCGTATGTTCGGGTGAATCCGGGCAACGAGCCGGCGCGGCGGGCGGGTTTGAGCAGGTCGGGCGCTTCGCGCGCGTAGTACAGCGTCGAGGTCACCGCGTCGAGGATCTCCTCGAACGCGTGCAGCCGCGCTTTGCCTGTTTCCAGTTGGATTACGTCCAGGCCCTCGTCCTGGCGGGACAGCAACAGGTCGGCGAGCCGGAAAAAAGGCTTGACCCGTTTGGCGGGCGGGGTCGCCGCCCAGGCGCGCTGGGCCTCGCGGGCGGCCTGGAACGACTCCAGCAGGTCGGCTGTGTTGGACTGGGGAAGCGAGAAGAGGCGTTTGCCGGTGCCGGGGGCGATGGTGTCGACCATCCCGCCGGTGGCGCGTACCCCGGTGAGCAGTCGTCGCACTACGTCGTCGGACAGCGTGGCGGGCCTCGGCTCCGATGTGGTGGTCGGGGTCTTCGTCGCTGGCTTGTTCATCGGTGGCTCCCAAGCGTTCAGGCGTGCTGGTGCCGGATGGCCCTGGTGGAATCGCCGGTGCCACCAACCGCACGGCACGCGTCCGAAGAGTTGGACATGGACCCTCTAATTCTCGGGTTTGCGCTGCTGACGCACAATGTTCAGCTACATGGCATTACCGCTGATTCTTGTGTTCCCACACAAACGCCTTTGCCGCTGATGGCGCCGTCGGGGACCCGCGCAGATCGACATTCCACGACCTCAGCCAGCCGATATGCAGACGGGAACAGGCGCGGCCGGGTCCTTGCAAAATGGCCGCTGATCAACCGCCGCGACCGACCACCTCGACGCGATGGG
>DASSGQ010000106.1:0-4785 GCA_035693385.1 Mycobacterium sp. | reverse complement strand
CCGGCCGCCTACACCCGTGACTACCTCGACGTCCTAGACGCCGCCTTCACCAGCCTTGGTCCCGTCGACGTGGAGAACGACACCTTCCGAGTGCACAACCCGCTCGACCTGGCTCCGGTGGCGCCTTTGCCGGTGTTGGTCGCGGCGCTCGGGCCGGTCATGCTGAGCCTGGCCGGCGAGCGGGCCGACGGCACCATCCTGTGGATGGCCGACGAACGCGCGGTGGCCGAGCACGTGGTGCCGCGGATCACCAAGGCCGCCGACAACGCCGGGCGTCCGGCCCCGCGCATCGTCGCCGGTGTCCCTGTCTGCCTTTGCGCGACAGGTGAAGTCGACTCCGCGCGCGAGCGCGCCAACCGGATTCTGGGGGAGGCCGAGGTCTCGCCGAACTATCAGCGCCTGCTCGCCTATGGTGACGCCAAGGACGTGGGCGACATCTGCGCGGCCGGCGACGAGGGGGCGATCCTGGCCCGGTTGCGTCGATTCGCCGACGCGGGGGTGACCGATCTGTCGGTGCGACTGCTGCCGATCGGAGACAACCGCGACGAGCTCGTTGCCTCCAAACGCCGCACCCGCGAGATGATCGCCGCGCTCGCAACAGAGTTGCGATGACACCCGGAGACACCGGGCCGCTGGCGGGAATACGCATTCTCGAGGTCGGCACCATGCTGGCCGGTCCGTACGCCACCATGCTGCTGGCCGATCTCGGTGCCGAGGTCACCAAGATCGAACCCCGTGGCGGTGAAATCTCGCGCCGGGTCGGGTCCAGCTACTTCGCCAGCCTCAACCGGAACAAATCCAGCGTCAGCCTGGACCTGAATTCGCAAAGCGGACAGCAACATTTAGGCGAATTGGTAGCGACGTCCCACGCGCTGCTGGTCAACCTGAAACCGTCGGCCATCCGCCGGCTGGGACTGACCTACGACGCGTTACGCGGCTGGAACGAGCGAATTGTCTGCGTGTCGATCACGGGTTTCGGGCTGGACGGCGGCGACGATCCGGCTTTCGACTACGTGGTGCAGGCGGGTGTCGGCATCGCCGCACTGACCGGCGATCCCGACGGCCCGCCGACGCTGCCCGGCTATTCGTCGGCCGACAACTCCACCGGAATGTGCGCGGCGCTGGGCCTACTTGCCAAGATCATCTCCGGCACCGGTGGGCAAGTGGATGTGTCGCTGCGCGACGTCATGCTGTCGCAGCTCAACTACCACGCCTCCGCCTACCTCAACAACGGCGTCGAGCCGCAGCGACACCCGAACGGAGCGCACTCGTATTACGTTCCGGCCCAGCTCTTCTCGACCGCCAACGGTTATCTGGCGCTATTCATCACCCATGACGGGTTCTGGAAATCCTTTGCCGCCGAGGCGAATATCGACGGTTTCGAAGGGATGGCCGAACGGGTGGAGCGGCGCGACGAGGTACTTGGCCTCGTCGCCTCAGCGCTGGCCACCGACACCGCAGCCGGCTGGGAACGGCGACTGCGTCCGCTCGGAGTTCCGGCGGCGGCCGTCAGGACGCTGCCGGAAGCGCTCAACGCCACGCCCGAAGTGGTTGTGACGGCAGGTGATTTCCGCCTCGTCGGGAATCCGATCCGCGTTTCCGGTTATCGACCGGACTATCGACCGCCACCCGAGCTGGGCGACGGCTAGACACCGCGGGGACTTACGCCGAGGCGGGACGAGTGAGGTGGGCTTGGGCGAGTTTGCGAAAGGCCGCCACCAGACGGCTACGGTCCCCGGCACGGCTTGCCAATACGACATGGCTGGCTTCGACACCTTCCAAGGGGACCGTGGTGATGTCGGGGCGCAGGCTGTTGCCGTGAAAGCCCGCCGTGATGGCCACCGCCTGCCCGAGGGCGATGAATTCGAACTTGTCCTCGATCGCTTCGATGAACGGACCATCAGGGGCGCGACGCCCGTCGGGCCGGGGATCGATGCGCCAGAAGGCACTCCAGGCCGGATCGGAGTGCCGCACCCGCGGCATGGGCTCGTCGGACAATCCGACGTCAAGTGCCCTGACGCAGAAAGTGCTTGACTGGCACCCCGAACGGCCCGGGCTGATCGAAGACCTCGACGAAGGTCACTACTTCGGCGAGTGACGTAGAAAAGTCGTGGCTGACACCGTGGTCGACGCGGCCCGGCAGGCGTTGCCCCCGGAGTTCACCGCGCAGGCTTGGCAGCTGCTCGGGCCGGACAAGCTCCTAGTCGTCGGGCTATCTGTGCCTCCGGACGCTGACCGCGATGAGACGAAAGCTGCTGCACGGGAGACTGTTTCGGGTCGAGTCGACTCGACGGCTGTCGCCGCAGAACTTCGCGCGCATCTGACCGCCGGCGCCGATCACGTGACGCTGCTGCTGCCGATCGGCTACGACTTTGCCTCTGGCATCGGGCAACTCGAACAATTGGCTCCAGTGCTGGTCGGACTCGGGGACAGGTCTCGAGCGTCACGCTGCCGTCACGTTCGGCCTCCAGGGTGACTGCAGCGCCACATTCGAGGTCCGGGCAGCCCACTCCGCCTAGCTTTTTGGGCCGTATTCGGTTGTCACCTCGAGCAGTCGCATGATCGGCGGTGGATCCAACTGGAGGGCGTCAGACATATGCAGCCGGCCGGCGTTGGAGAGCATGTTCTGCAGGACGGACCGCAGGTCGTCGGCCTCGACCTCATATAGAGCGACATATGGGCCGTCGGCATCGACCGGGCGCAGCCGACGCGCTGAGACGAACCCGTCGAGAGCCACGAGTTCGCCCAGATGGACTTCGTCGTACCAGGTGTTGTACTCGTGGTCGCGATCGGGCGAACTGGGTCGACTCTCCACCAGGATGATGCCCTTGGCCATCTTGGGCCGCCTCTCCTTTGGCCGAATTGCCCGGCTCCTTCTCGCCCCGCTTCGCGGGCCGCATCGTCGCCGGGCGGACTACTCGTAGCGCACCGTGATCGAATCCGTATCGGGTACGCCCTGGCACGTCAGAATGTAGCCCTCGGCCACCTCGTCGTCTTCGAGAGCGTCATTGACTCGCATGGTCGCGTGGCCCTCTGTCAGCCTGGCCATGCATGTGCCGCAATTGCCGGCCTCGCAATTGAACGGTGGATCCAGCCCCGCCCGTCGCGCGCTTTCCAGGAGGGTCTCGCCGGGCACCAGGGGGACCGACACCTTCTTGCGGTCGAGGTGAATCGTCACGGTGCCTGCCACGGCACCGTTTGACGCGGGGTCTGCCACCCGTGGAGTCTCCTCGATAATCCGGGTGACCGTCACCATGACCGCCCCCTTCGAACCAGGCCAGTACTTGCGTTCTTCAGTATAGAGAATACTATTCTCGCTAGGCGATAGGAACTTCTCGAGACTGCGCGGAGGTCGGGTCGGCCGCGCCTGCCAGGGAAGGACGGGACGTGAACGAGCCGCCCGCGCTCGTGTTCGAGGAACAGCGATTCAGCCTGCCTCAGCTCGACGCGCTGGTCGACGGACTGACCGCGACGCTTGTCAAACTCCGAGTCGGCGCGGGTCGGCGCGTCGCGGTGATGGCCTCCAACCGTCCGGAATTCGTCGCCGCTTTGCTGGCGACCTGGCGCCTGGGTGCCACGGCGGTACTGATCAGCCCGTCCTGGAAGCGCGCCGAAGTCGACCACGCGCTTGCGCTGACCGGCCCGTCGCACGCTGTCGGAGACCATCCGGTACTGGCCGGCCTCATGCCGATGCTGCACCTGGACGAACCGATCACTTCAGGAACGCCGATGCCCTGTAAGCCGGCGCCCTCGGGCGATGCGCTGCTGATATTCAGCTCGGGCACCACCGGTCTGCCGAAAGCGGTGCGGCACACGCATGCGTCGGTCGGCGCGGCGGTCCGACACTGGCGCGATGCGCTGCAGCTGACACCGCAGGACCGAATTCAGGTCGCCACGCCGCCGTCGCACATCCTCGGCCTGCTCAACATCCTCACCGCGCTGCGGAGTCGCGCGCCCGTCCGGCTGCATCGCCGCTTCGACGTCAACCAGATGCTGCATCACATCGAAAACGACCGCATCACAATCGAGATGGCGGTAGCACCTATCGCGATGGCCATCGCGTCGCACCCCCTGCTCGAGTCCTACGATCTGTCTTCCCTGCGTTTCATCGTGTGGGGCGCGACGCCGGTCAGCACCGGCGTCGCTGAGACCGTAACCCGGCGCACCGGCGTGGGTTGGGTGCCCGCCTACGGCACCACGGAACTACCCGTTATCGCGTGCAATCCGCTGACGGGGGGCCGGCTGGATGCCGTCGGGCGCCCGGTGCCCGGCGTGAACCTGCGCGTGGTCTCCTTGAAAACCGGCCGGCCGGTCCGCCCCGGGCAGGTCGGTGAGATCCAGGCCCGGTCGATGTCGCTCATGGCCGGCTACCTCCCGGCCGAGGCGACGGACGAGGCGATCTGTGACGGTTGGTATCGGACCGGGGATGTCGGCTCGTTGGACGCCGACGGTTGGCTGCGGATCACCGACCGCCGCAAAGAGATGATCAAGGTGCGCGGTTTCCAGGTCGCGCCCGCCGAAATCGAGACGGTGCTGCACGGCCATCCGGCCGTCGAAGACTGTGCGGTGTTCGGGATTCCCGACGGTGTCAACGGCGAAGCGATCGTGGCCGCCGTCACGGCGCGCACCCCGGTTGACGCCGCTGACCTCGTCGCCAGCGTGGACAACAGGCTTGCCTCCTACAAACACCTGAGCCGTGTCGTGTTCGTGGACGATATTCCGCGGCTGCCGTCGGGCAAGGTGCTGCGCCGAGTCCTCAAGGAGCAATATGGATGTACGCCTGAC
>DASSGQ010000105.1:0-2669 GCA_035693385.1 Mycobacterium sp. | reverse complement strand
ACTAGGACCTGTCCCGTGGATCATGGAACGGGGTCGCGAAGCCAGATCTTGATTGTGGCGACATCGATTGTGCCGAGATAGATGTAGTTGCGTTTGTCGTAGCGGGTGGCCAGGGCGCGGAACAGTTTGAGTTTGTTGATGCATCGTTCGACAACGTTGCGTTGCCGGTAGGCCGCGGCGTCGAAATGGCCGGCGTGGGCGAGGTGTTCGTTGGCCTTGGCCGGGATGACGGCCTGGATCCGGCGGCGGCGCAGCGGGTCGCGGATCGGGCCCGCGGAGTAGGCCTTGTCGGCGAGCACGGTGTCGGGTCTGGTTCGTGGTCTGCCTCGCCCGGCCGGGCGCGGCACACGAATGCCAGCCATGACCGCGTCGAAGGCGATCGAGTCGTGCCGGTGCCCGCCGGTGGTCGCTCGGGAGATCGGCCGGCAGCGGGTGTCGGCGGCGAGGTGGATCTTCGTGCTCAACCCACCGCGGGAACGGCCCAGCGCCTCCCGGGTCGGGCCCTCAGGCGGGTCAGCGCCGCCCGGGTCGACGGGATTCTTGTAATTCGACGTTGCCCCCGATATCGGCTGGTGCCGCCCGGCGGGCGCCTGCCGCGTGCTGATGCGCCCGCACCACCGTGGAATCCACCGCGACCGTCCACGCCTGGCCCTCGGCCTGGTCGCAGCCGCGACGCAACTCCGTCACGATCCGCGCCCACGTCCCGTCCGCCGACCAGCGTCGGTGCCGGTTATAGACCGTCTTCCAATTCCCGAAACACGACGGCAGATCCCGCCACGGACAACCCGTTCGGGTCCGCCACAACACGCCGTTGATCACCGCCCGATGATCGGCCCACCGGCCACCACGTCGCGGCGAGCGATCCGGCAACAACGGCCGAAGACGAGACCACTCCTGCTCGGTCAGATCATGACGATCAAGCACACCAAACAGCTACCGCAACCCGCCAACAAGATCCACAGGACACGCCCTAGTGTTGCGTGTCGGAAGTGGATTTACGGTGTGGGGTTCGGGACAATGAGGCGTGTCGGTTGCTGCAGCCCTGGTTCTGCGTGATGGTGACAAGTCGAGGTTGACGGCGCTGCTGCGTGCGCCGACGGTGGAGGCCGGGTTGGCGGCTCGGGCGCGGATTGTGCTGCTGGCGGCCGAGGGTTTACCTAACGCCGAGATTGCCCGTCAGGTTGGGGTGTCGCGTCCGACGGTGATCGGATGGCGGGCGCGGTATGACAGCGGTGGGATTGCGGCGCTGCGGGATCTGGATCGGTCCGGTCGCCCGCCGGTGATCGATGATGTCGCGGTGGTGGTGGCGACGGTGCAGGGCCCGCCGGAGTCGCTGGGGGTGACGCACTGGTCGGCCCGTCTTTTGGGCCGGCATCTGGGGGTCTCGTTCGCGTCGGTGGCCCGGATCTGGCGGGAGTGGAAGCTGCAGCCGTGGCGGCGGGAGACGTTCAAGTTTTCCACCGACCCGGAATTGGACGCGAAGGTCCGTGACGTTGTCGGGCTGTACTTGAACCCGCCGCAGAACGCCGTCGTCGTGTGCGTGGACGAGAAAAGCCAAGTGCAGGCGCTGGACCGAACCGCCCCGATCTTGCCGATGCGGCCCGGGCTGCCGGAGAAAGCCACCCATGACTACGTCCGCCACGGGACGACCAGCCTGTTCGCGGCGCTGGAGGTCGCGACCGGGAAAGTTACCGACGCCTGCTACGACCGGCATACCCACGTCGAGTTCCTCGACTTTCTCAAACTCGTCGCGAAGGCCTACCCGCGGGTGAGGTTGCACGTGGTCGCCGATAACTACGCCACGCACAAACACCCGGCCGTGAACACGTGGCTGGCCAAACACCCCCGGGTCACGATGCACTTCACCCCAACCTCCGGGTCGTGGCTGAACATGGTGGAAGTCTTCTTCGGGATCATCACCCGGCAAGCCATCCGCCGCGGCAGCTACAACTCGGTCAAAGACCTCATCGCCGCCATCGAGACCTACATCGACGGCTGGAACGAACGCTGCCAGCCCTTTGTCTGGACCAAGACCGCCGACCAGATCCTTGCGAAAGCCCAGCGTAAGAAGACTTCAAACACGCGACACTAGCTCAGCAATTCGGCTAGACGAGATCGCGTAACACAGGATCCATTTAGCGGACTAACGATTGAGGTCAATGCGGGTCATCGCATCGGCCCGAACAGATGAGCACTCCCTGCCGACGCCAAGGACCTCCCATGTCGCATCATTTCGATAGCCCGACAGCGATTCAAGACGGACGACTGAATCTCTGTGACGTCTTTGCCTTTCCGGGACGGGCGGCAAGCTCGGTACTGATCTTGACGGTGAATCCGGACGCAGGACGCTCGTCGCCGACAACCTTTCGGCCCGACGCCGTTTACGAGTTTGTCATCGCCGCGGACCCTGAGGACCAAGAGAGCGTGTGCCTGCGCGTGCGATTTGCCGAGCCGACTGCTGACGGGAATCAAGCGTTGCGGGTTCTGAAGGCGGCCGGCGATGAGGGCGTCGATCGTGGAACCGAGATCGGCCGCGGAACGACCGACGGGGTAAGCCGATTCGATGTCGGCCGGGTGCGCGGTTCATTGTGGGCCGGTGTGGCCGCGGATCCGTTCTGGGCGGACGGCATCGCCTTGGCCGGCTTGCTCGGCTCGATTGGTGAGGGTCG
>DASSGQ010000104.1:0-22850 GCA_035693385.1 Mycobacterium sp. | reverse complement strand
CCTGGCCGCCTTCCATCCCACCGGCACCGCCGCCGCGGGCGCCGACGAGCAGCTCTGTCCCGTCGATGCGGCCGGGCGCCTACGCGGCGCGGAAGGCGTGTGGGTCGCCGACGCGTCGATCCTGCCCAGCTGTCCGGAGGTAAACCCGCAGCTGTCCATCATGGCGCTGGCGCTGGGCGTCGCCGACGAAATAGTCGACCAGGCCGCCGGCGCAAGCTAATCGAGTGTGCGTCTTGGGGGACGCTAGCGAGCCGTCCGTCGACACCCGTGTGTTAAGAACGGTGAGTGCCGGTCCCCGACTTCATCGTTGAGTTGCGTCGCGCGATCGGCGATGCACCGCTGTGGCTGGCGGGCGTCACGGCTGTCACCATCCACGACCGAAAAGTATTGCTGGTCAAGCGCTCGGACAACGGCGCCTGGACGGCGGTGACGGGGATCGTCGAACCTGGCGAGAATCCGGCGGATTGCGCCGCCCGCGAGGTGAGCGAAGAAACCGGGGTCAGAGCGCAGGCCACCCGACTCGCCTGGGTGCACGTGACCCGGCCGACCGTACACGCCAACGGCGACCAGGCCCAGTACCTTGATCTCGTGTTCCGGATGCGGTGGCTGTCCGGGGAGCCGTTTGCGGCCGACGACGAGAGCACCGCGGCGCAGTGGTTCGACCTCGACACGCTTCCACCGATGACCGAGGACATGCGCCGGCGTATTACGTTGGGCGCGAGCGACGATGCCCGGACCGCCTTCGACACCAACGGCCCTCTGCCGGCGGAGCCGTCGCGCTAGCGCTAGCTAGCCTTCGAGCTTGTAGCCCAGCCCCCGCACCGTCACCAGGTGTACCGGATTGGCCGGGTCGGCTTCGATCTTCGACCGCAGCCGCTTGACGTGGACGTCGAGTGTCTTGGTGTCACCGACGTAATCGGCACCCCACACCCGGTCGATCAACTGCCCGCGGGTAAGCACCCGTCCGCTGTTGCGCATCAGGTATTCGAGCAGATCGAATTCCTTGAGCGGCAAGGTGATTGTGTCGCCGTTCACCGAGACGACGTGGCGCTCGACGTCCATGCGGACCGGCCCCGACTCCAGCACGCCGTCGCTGATTTCGGAGTCGTCGTCGCCGCCGCGGCGCAGCACCGCCCGGATCCGGGCGATCAACTCACGCGCCGAATAGGGTTTGGTCACATAGTCATCGGCGCCCAGCTCCAGGCCGACCACCTTGTCGATCTCGCTGTCGCGGGCGGTCACCATGATCACCGGAACGCTGGAACGGGCACGCAGCTGCTTGCACACGTCGGTTCCCGACATACCCGGCAGCATCAAATCGAGCAGCACGATGTCTGCGCCGGCGCGATCGAACTCGGCGAGCGCCGCGGGGCCGTCGGTCACCACTGTGGCCTCGAAGCCCTCCTTGCGCAGCAGGAACGCCAGCGGATCGGCCAGCGACTCCTCGTCCTCCACGATCAACACACTGGTCACGGGCGCCACTCCTCCTGCTCGCGGGTCATCGACTCAGTTCTTCCTCTCGTTGTGACCTGTTGGGCCGCACCTCACGACCCCGCGGTTGCTCGGGCGCCTCGTCGCTGTCCTGGTAAGCGGGAATCGACAAGGTGAACGTCGAACCCGTTCCCGGCTTGCTCCACACGCCGATGCTGCCGCTGTGGTTGGCCGCGACGTGTTTGACGATGGCCAGCCCCAGCCCGCTGCCGCCGGTGGCGCGCGAGCGCGCCTTGTCGCCGCGGAAGAACCGCTCGAAGACCCGCTCCTGATCTTCCAGGGCGATCCCGATGCCGCGGTCGGTGACGGCGATCTCGATGTTGTCACCCCGGCGGCGACGGCTGATCGACACCGGCGAACCCGGCGGCGAGTAGGCGATCGCGTTGGAGACCAGGTTGGCCAGGGCGGTCACCAGCAGCGTTTCGTCCCCCAGCACCCGCAGGCCGCTGGGCGCGTCGGTGCGAACCTCGATGTGAGCGTTGTCAGCTGCCACCTTGTGGCGTGAAATCGCTTCGGACACAACGATGTCGACCTCGACATCGGTGACGTTGGGCAAGCGTTCGGCACCCTGCAGCCGGGACAGCTCGATCAGCTCGGCGACCATGTCCCCCAGACGGTTGGCTTCGATCAGCACCTTCTCGGCGAACCGGCGAACGGTTTCGGGGTCGTCCGCGGAGGCCAGCAGGGCCTCGGCAAGCAGGGCCATGGCGCCGACCGGGGTCTTGAGCTCGTGGCTGACGTTGGCCACGAAATCGCGTCTGGTCGCCTCCATGCGGGCGTAGTCGGACTGGTCGTGCACGAAGACCACCGCGAAGCGGCGGTCTTCCTCGCTCAGCAGTCGCGCTTGCCCGTGCACCGATAGCCCGGACCGGCCCGCCGCGCGTTTACCCGGTCGCAGGTCGAACTCGGTGTCGACGCCGTTGAGCGCCTGCTGCGCGGCCTGCCACGCCTGATCGTCGAGCTGCCGATCGCGCACCAGGCCCAGCTCCTTGGCCCGATCGTTGAGGTAAACGACGTCGCGATGCGAATCCACCACCGCAGCGCCCAGCGGCATCAGCGCGACGATGCGCTGCAGCATCTGCGCGACCGTGATCCCCGTCCACTCGGTGGACACGTGCTGGCGCCGTTGGACCACGCGGGGCGATAGCCGGGTCCCGACCGCAACACCTACGGCCAGCGCCAGCACGGACAAGACCCCGGCCAGCAACAGCGCCGAGAACATAGTCACAACGAAATCCTACAAATCTGGTGAACGCCACCCTAGCGGAGCGAGGCCAAAATCAGACAAGTCATATTCTGCGCTATAGGTGTTCCGCTTGCGTTCACACGATGTTTGGCGAACAGGCCTTTAAAGCCACGTTCGGGCCTGCGGGCAAACTCAGCCGCGCCCTTGGCCGGCAACCGCCGCGGCACCGGCGGCGGCGGCCTCCGGATCCAGATAGGTGCCGCCCGGCAGCAGCGGACGCATGTCGGCATCCAGGTCGTAGCGCAGCGGAACTCCGGTCGGGATGTTCAACCCGACGATGTCGTCGTCGGACATCTGGTCCAGGTGCTTGACCAGGGCACGCAGCGAGTTGCCGTGCGCGACGATCAGCACCGTCTTCCCGGTCCTCAGATCCGGCACGATGACGTCGGTGAAATACGGCAGGAAACGGACCACCACGTCGGCCAGGCATTCGGTCAGCGGGCCGCCCCCGATGTTGGCGTAGCGGGGATCGGCGTCCTGACTGAACTCGCTGCCTTGCTCGATCGGTGGCGGCGGCGTGTCATAGCTGCGGCGCCAGGCCATGAATTGCTCCTCGCCGTAGCGCTCCTTGGTCTCGGCCTTGTTCAGGCCCTGCAGCGCGCCGTAGTGACGCTCGTTGAGACGCCAAGTGCGCCGCACCGGAATCCACAACCGGTCGGCGGTGTCCAGTGCCAGGTGCGCGGTACTGATCGCGCGCCGGAGCAGGGAGGTGTAGAGCACGTCGGGCAACAGATCGTGTTGAGTCAACAGCTCGCCACTTCGAACCGCCTCGGCCCGGCCCTTTTCGGTCAGACCGACGTCCACCCAGCCGGTGAACAGGTTGAGGGCGTTCCAGTCGCTCTCGCCATGGCGCAGCAGCACCAGCGTGGCAGTGTCTCCCATGCCGCTAGTCTCTCACGCAGATTCTGAGGTTCGCCGAGCGTAACGCCACCGCGAAATTCTGGCCCGAAAATCGCAGCCACGTTACGCTCGCGGAACTACTCCACCCACCTCATCGCGCTCCGCGCTCTGCATCGTCGTCTTCGTCGTTACTTGCTCGACTCTCCCCCGCAAGCGGGTGGTGCCCCCACCTCATCGCGCTCCGCGCTCTGCATCGTCGTCTTCGTCGTCGATCAGGTGAGCGAACGCCTCCAGGTTCTTCAGCGACTCCCCACGGGACACCCGCCACTCCCACTCTTTCTGGATCGACGAGCGAAAACCCAACTCCAGCAACGTATTAAAGTCCGAATCCACCGCTTCGAGCACCTGGCCGAGCACCCGGTCGATCTCCTCTGGGCTGACCGACGCCAGCGACATGCGGCCCACCAGATAGATGTCACCGACGTTGTCCAGCGTGTAGGCGACCCCGTACAGCCGACGATTGCGCTTGAGCAGGAACCGGTAGACACCCTCGTGGTTCTCGTCGGGCTTACGGCACACGAACGCCTCGACACGTACCGAATGCTCGCCGATGCTCAGGATGGTGTTGGTCTTGAGCTTGCGCTCGCCGGGCAGTTCGACAACCAGCCCCGGCGGTCCGCCGTGTGCCCCTTCGTGTTTCGAATAGGTCAGCTCGCTGGCCTGCAGCGTGTGCTCGATGACGTCCTGCACGGTGGCGCCCATCAGCGCCATCCCCCGCTCGCGGGCAGTACCCCCACTCCCCCGAAAGCGTGCCGCACACCCACCCCATCGTCGTCGGCAGAAGTCATGCGTCCACCCCGCGACGCGATGTCCAGCGGCGTGGCTTGCGCATCGATGCCCGGTCCGGTTTCACGGCACCCCGGCGCTGGCGTGCGGTGAAGTCGCCGATCGCGCGCCGATAGCTGGCCAGCAGCGCGTCGGTGGTGTTCTCCCAGGAGAAGTTGGCCGCGTGGGCGACGGCGGCGCGACTCATCCCGTCGGCCTGCGGTGCGCCGAGCCGCAGCAGCCGATCCAGGGCAGCGGCCCAGTCACCGACGTCATGACCGGACACCAAGGTGCCCGAGATCCCATCCCGCACCGCTACCGGCAGGCCACCGACCGCGGCGGCCACCACCGGCGTTCCGCTCGCCTGCGCCTCGATGGCGACCAGGCCGAACGACTCCGAATAGCTCGGCACCGCAACCAGATCGGCGGCCTGGAACAACGTAGCCAGGTCGGTGCGGGACTGCGGCGGCAGGAATGTCACCCGATCGGTGATGCCCAGTTCGTCGGCCAACCGGAGGAGTCCGTCCGGGGAAGCCAGGCCGCTGCCCGACGGTCCTCCGGCCACCACGATGCGCACCCCGGGCAGTTTCGCGGCGGCGCCCAGCACGATGTCGGGCGCCTTCAGCGGCTGGATCCGCCCGACGAAAGCCACCACGTCCTCGTCGAGCGGGAGTCCCAGCGCGGCCCGGGCCGCCCGGCGGTCACCCGGCCGGAACACGTCCAGGTCCACACCGGGGTGGACCACGTCGATGCGCGCCGGATCGGCGTGGTGAATCGAAATCAATTGTTTCGCTTCGTCTTCGGTGTTGACGATCAGCCGGTCCGCTTCGTCGACGACCTGCTGCTCGCCGACCGTGCGCAGCGGCGGCTCGGGCGCATCTCCGTCGGCCAGGGCGGCGTTCTTCACCGCGGCGAGCGTGTGCGCGGTGTGCACCAACGGCACCGCCCAGCGGTCGCGGGCCAGCCAGCCGACTTGTCCGGACAGCCAATAGTGCGAGTGCACGATGTCGTAGTAACCCGGTTCGTGGGACGCTTCGGCGCGCAGCACCCCGGCCGCGAACGCGCACAGCTGGGTCGGCAGATCGTACTTGTCCAGGCCCTCGAACGGCCCCGCCACCACGTTGCGCACCAGCACGCCGGGCGCCACCCGGGCGACCGGCGGATCGGCCGACGCGGTGGCCCGGGTAAAGATCTCCACCTCGATGCCACGCCGGGCCAGATGCAGCGCGGTTTGCAGTACGTAGACGTTCATGCCGCCGGCGTCGCCGATTCCCGGCTGGGCCAGCGGCGAGGTGTGCACCGCCAACACCGCGACGCGGCGCGGGTCCTTCAGCCGGAAGACGTCGTCGTGCCGCACGCCTTCATCTTTACAGGACGGGCCGCCAACCAACCCAAGTGCGCTGGCCGCGGGGTCGCGTCAGGCGGACGATTCGTCGGCGGCGACATCGCGCAGCCCGGAGTCGAGCACCCCGGCCCGCCGCATCGACCCCAGCGGGTCGGCGTAGAGCCCGCCCAGCGACACCGTCCCCGCCCCGGCCTCCTGCACCCGGTTGCCGAACGCGGTGACGCGGATGTCGCGGGGCGCCAGGATCGAGCGCGCAGCGAACGTCGCCTCCACCTGCTCCATCGCCTCCGGGTACTCGGTGAAAGCCTGACCACCGACCACCAGCTCGTCGGGGTTGAGCAGGTCGCGCAGCAACGCCACCGCCTCACCGAGAACGCGGCCCCTTTCCGCCAGCAGATCCCTGGCCTGCTGGTTTCCGGCCCGAGCCACCCGCAGCAAGTCGGTCATGGCCGACGTGGATCCGTTGGTGCGAGTCGCCGGGGCAGCCGGCGGGACGCTGGGAAGGATTTTGAGCCGGCGGGCAGCGGCCAGAACCGCCTCGTCGCTGACGGTGGATTCCAGCTGCCCGCTGCCGCCGAGTAGCTCAGAGTAGGCGGGCAGCGGCGCGATGGTGCCCGGGCCGCTGGCCGGGCAATGCACCCGCCCGCCGATCACCAGCGCATATCCCACGGTCTCGCGGGCGTAGACGTACAAGCTGGTCGGCGAACTCGGCGCGAATCGCCGCAGGCCGAGCAGCAGCTCGGCGCCGGCCATGGCGTCGACGTGGGAGGCCACCGACACCGGCAGACCCAGCGCGTCGGCCAGCACCGGCCCGACCGGCGCCTGCCGCCAGCCCAGCCGCGGGTGGTCGACGTGGCCGGTGTTGCTGTCGACGGTGCCACCGATCGCCACCCCGACCCACAGCGGGCGCCGGCGGTGCCAGCGCCGCAGGTATCGGCTGGCGCTCTCGGCCAGCGACGCCAGCGCGGGGCCGGCGGGAGACAGCGGCGTCGGCGTCTCGACCGTGTCCAGCGTGCGGCCGAACAGGTCGGTGGCCACGATGCTGGTGGTTCGTGCGCCGATGTGGATGCCCAGCGTCACGAACGGTTCGTGGTTGATCTCCACGGGCACCCGCGGACGACCAATGGCCCCGGAGACCGCGAGGTCGGCGCGTTCGCGCAGGAGTCCGGCGTCGAGCAGGGCGATGACCTGGCGGTTGACCGTGGCGATGCTCAGGGAGGTGACAGCGGCGATGACGTCACGGCCGACCGGGCCGCGCAACCGGACGGCGCGGAAGACGGATGCCGCCGCCGAGTCGGAGATGTGCAACGACGGCGGCAGGATCTGGCGGTGCACCCGCAGGTGGCTTTTGCGGATGGGTGAACGATGGCTATGAGTGAGAGAAGTCGAGCGCACGAGCGTCCTTTGTCCGAGTTCCGATGGCCGGCCTTGGCCACACCTGCAGATCAGGAGCGGCAAAGTGCGCGGCAACAACACGCACATGCCGCGCAAAGACACGCGGCGGTGTTGTTGAACAGGGCGCTGTGGTGCACCCCGAAAATTTAGCACGCTTATTAGAGTTGTTCCGGTGAATGCAGCTCGGGGGCACCAACGGGTCGCGGTGGTCACCGGCGCCAGCTCCGGCATCGGTGAGGCGGCAGCGAAAAAGCTTGCGGCACAAGGATTTCACGTGGTTGCTGTGGCGCGCCGGGCGGACCGCATCAATGCACTGGCCGACGACATCGGCGGAACCGCAATTGTGGCCGATGTCACAGACGACGGTGCGGTGGACGCGCTGGCGGCCGAAGTGGGCCGGGTCGATGTGCTTGTCAACAACGCCGGTGGCGCGCGGGGACTGGAGTTGGTCGCCGACGCCAACTTGGAGCACTGGCGGTGGATGTGGGAGACCAACGTGCTGGGCACGCTGCGGGTCACCCGGGCGCTGTTGCCCAAGCTGATCGAGTCCGGCGACGGCCTGATCGTCACCGTCACCTCGATCGCGGCGCTCGAGGTGTACGACGGCGGCGCCGGCTACACCGCGGCCAAGCACGCCCAGGGGGCGTTGCACCGGACGCTGCGCGGTGAGCTACTGGGAAAGCCGGTGCGGCTCACCGAGATTGCCCCGGGTGCCGTCGAAACCGAATTCTCACTGGTCCGTTTCGACGGCGACCAACAGCGCGCGGGTGCCGTCTACACCGGCATCACACCGTTGGTCGCGGCCGATGTCGCCGAGGTGATCGCGTTCGTCGCGTCGCGCCCGTCGCACGTCAACCTGGACCTGGTCGTCATGCGCCCCCGCGACCAGGCCAGCGCCACACGGTTTAACCGCCGGGGCTAGATGAGGTCGTCGTTGTCGTTGTGGTGGTCGGCGTGCCCGACAAAGTCGGGGCGGTCGACGGGGTGACCGGCGCGGTGACCGGGATCTGGGTGGCCGGCGGATGCGCCGACGCGGGCGGTAACGCAGACATCGCCACCCAGGTGTCCCAGTCCACGGCCCAGTCCCAGATGTCGCCGTCGGAGTAGGACAGCTGGATCGAGCTGCCGGTCACCTCAACCGGGTCACCGTACATCGCGGTGTGGTAATACTCCTCGGCGTCGGATGTCGACAGATTGATGCAGCCGTTGGTGACGTTGCTGTTGCCTTGCGCGCCCGCGCTCGACGGGTTGGCGTGGATGAATTCGCCATTGTTGGAGATCCGCACCGCCCAGCGTTCGTGAGCATTGGTGTAGCCCGCGGCCGGGTTGGACATGTAGAAGTCGGAGTACTTCTCGGTGACCACGTGAACCCCGTTGCGGGTCACGTTGCGCGCTTTGTCGGCCTCGCCGTAGCTGCATGGGAAGTCCATGATGACGCCCGCGTCGGTCATCACCTGGATGCGGTGCGAGGAGACTTCGGCCTTCACCACCTGTCGCCGGCCCACCTGAAAGTGCAACGAAATGTCCTGCGCACCGTAGGCGCCTTCGCCGAACGCCACCCCGTATAGCTTGGCGTCGACGTTAACCGTGGCGCCCGCCGGGTAGTACTCACGGGTGCGGTAGTGGACCCGGGCGCCCTGCGCCTCGTCGGGCAACCACGCCCAGCTGCCCTCGACGGGCGGGGAGGTGGTGACGGTCAGCACCTTCTCGACGGCGGCCTTGTCGCTGATTGGGGCGTCGAACTGGATGATGATCGGCGCGGCGACCCCGACGGTCTGGCCGTCGGCGAGCTGAAAGCCCCCGCCGATCTTCTTGGACGGCGACACCGTGGTGAACTTGCCCGCCACCGGAACCGCCTTGCCGTCATGGCCGACGGCCGAGCCGGTCCAGCTGTAGGTCGCGTCGAAGCCGAGCGGCTCGGTGGTCGTGTAAACCGTGCGGTCTTGGTTGAACGCCCCGGCAACGACCTTGCCGGAGGAGTTCGTCAACGCGACTTTCTGCAACCAGCCGTCGGCGATCTGGACGCTGATCGGGGCGGTCGGCACCACGTCCGTCGCGGCGTCGGCAGGCTGGAACTTCAGCTGCGGCGCCGGGGTTTCCTTCTTTTCGGCTTGCTTGGCCGCGGTGCCGGAGCAGGCAGCCAAAACGCCGGGAGCCAACACACCAAGCCCCAAGGCCGCCAAGGCCAAGCGCCGGTTGATCGGCGGGGGATTGGAAGTGCTCACGACAAATAAGGATACCGTGAGAAAAGACCCGTACCCCGCCACGACAACTCGCGGGCGGGATGCTTCCACATGAAATTGGCAGCTATAGCCTGCACCCAAGCAGCACAGGCTCGGGTCTCAATGTGACGCCAAACACATCACGGACTCCGTCGCGAACCGTCCGCGCCAGCGCGATCACGTCCTCGGAGGTGGCGCCGCCGCGGTTGGTCAGAGCCAGCGCGTGCTTGGTGGACAGCCGGCACGGCGCTTCGGGGCCGCCCGGATCCGGATCCGGAAACCCTTTGCCGAAGCCCGCCTGCTCCACCAACCAGCCGGCGGCCAGCTTGACGCCGTCGGGCGCCGGATAGTGCGGAACCGGCCCGTGCACATTTGAGGAATTTCCGGCCAGCCGCTGGTAGACCTCCGGCGGGACCACCGGGTTGGTGAAGAACGAACCCACGCTCCAGGTGTCGTGGTCGACCGCGTCGAGCACCATGCCCTTGCGCGCCCGCAGCATCAGCACCGCCTCGCGGACGACTTTCGGGTCGGCGCGATCGCCGCTACCGGCATTCAATGCGGCCGTCAATTCTCCGTAGCGCAGCGGTGCGCTACGACCCGAGGCGTCCAGCGCAAACTCCACCTCCAGCACGACAGAAGGGGTCTCACGCTCTGACTGGTCGGACCGCTTGAACATGCTGGTGCGGTAGCCGAAGCCCAGTTCGCTGCCGGGTACCCAGCGCACCGCGTGGCTGCCGCGGTCCAGCACCCGGACCCGCGTGATGGTGTCGGACACTTCTGCCCCGTAGGCCCCGACGTTCTGCACCGGGGTCGCGCCGACCGACCCGGGGATACCGGACAGACATTCCAGCCCGCCCAGCCCGCGTTCGATGGTCTTGACCACCACGTCGTCCCACACCGCGCCCGCCTCTGCGCGCACCACGTTGCCGTCGATGGTGATGGCGTCGTTGGCCAATCGCACCGCGGTCAGATCGGTCATGGTGTCGGCCACCACCAAGTTGGAGCCGCCGGAAAAGATCAGGATCGGTCGACGGTCCCCGTTGCCGACCTGCGCATCCAGCTGCCGCAGAACGGCGACCACCTGCTCGGTGCTGGTGCACGTGATCAGCCGTCGTGCCACTGGCCCGACCCGCAAGGTGGTCAACGGCGCGAGCGGCACCGCCGCGGCGACATGCGCACCGGCGAAGAGCGAACCGGCATCGCTCGTTTTCATGGCCCGTAACGGTAGCCTGGCCAGCTATGCCGCGTTCATTTGAGTTGTCGGCCGATTACGGGGACGGCGTTGAAGAGGTCCACCGAGCATTCGGTGAAGAGAAGTACTGGCATGCCAGACTGGCCGACATTCCCGTCGACGACGCACAGGTGGAGTTGCTGCGGGTCGGCGGTCAGTCCGGAAACGACGGCACCATCGACGTGATCACGCTGCAGATCGTGCAAACCAAAAACCTGCCCGCCCTCGTCACGCAGCTGCACCGCGGGGATCTCCGCATCAGGCGCGAGGAGACATGGGGGCCGGTCACCAATGGCGCCGCGTCGGCCTCCATCCAGGGCACGATTGTCGACACTCCGGTGGATGTGTCGGGTATCGCCGAACTGTCCCCGAATGCCGAAGGCGGGGCCCGGGTCGTGTACCGGATCACCGTGCAGGTGCGGGTCCCTTTCCTCGGCGGCAAGGTGGAGAAGCTGATCGGCACGCACTTGGCCGACCTGGTCACCAGAGAAGGACGCTTCACGACGGAGTGGCTCGCCAATAACGCCTAGCCGGAGCGCCGAGCCTAAGCTGGCGGCCATGCGAATCGCTTTGGCGCAAATCCTCAGCGGCAGCGATCCGGCAGCGAATTTGCAGCTGGTGCGCGACTACACCGGCCAGGCGGCCGACGCGGGCGCGAAGCTGGTGGTCTTCCCGGAAGCGACGATGTGCCGATTCGGCGTCCCGTTGGCACCGATCGCCGAGCCGATCGACGGGCCCTGGGCAAACGAAGTCCGCCGGATAGCGAAAGACTCCGGCATCACGGTGATCGCCGGCATGTTCACTCCCGCCGACGACGGGCGAGTGGCAAACACGCTGATCGCGGCCGGGCCTGGCACTCCCAACCAGCCGGATTCCCACTACGACAAGATCCACCTCTATGACGCGTTCGGCTTTGCCGAGTCCCACACCGTCGCGCCCGGGCATGAGCCGGTGGTGGTCACGGTCGAGGGCGTTCGGGTGGGGTTAAGCATCTGCTATGACATTCGGTTTCCGGCGCTCTACACCGAGCTGGCCCGCCGCGGCGCTCAGCTGATCGTCGTCAGTGCGTCGTGGGGTGCGGGGCGCGGGAAACTCGAGCAGTGGACGCTGCTGGCCCGGGCCCGGGCGCTGGACTCGATGAGCTACATCGCCGCGGCTGGTCAGGCCGATCCCGGTGACGCCCTGACCGGCTCGGGCGCGCCGACTGGAGTGGGTGGCAGCCTGGTGGCCTCACCGCTGGGCGAAGTGGTGGCCTTGGCGGGTGACCGGCCGCAATTACTCGTCGCCGACGTCGACGTCGACAAGGTGTCCCTGGCTCGGGACAGCATCGCAGTGCTGCGCAACCGCCGCGACTTCACTCAGATTGATAGGGCACAATCGGTCGGGTGACGAACCCACAAGGACCACCCGACGAGGGCCCGTCGACGTGGGCCCGTCCCGGTAACCAGGGTCCCTTCGGCCACCCGCCCACCGAGCGGGCCACGGAGCAGCTGCACCCCGGCGATGCAGTCCAAGGGCCCCCGACCGTAGTCAGTCAAGGGCCGCAGCAGACCGAACAGCTCAGCGCGCCCCACGCAGGCGTGCAGCGACCCGGCCACCAGCCTCCGCCGACCCCACCCCGGGGTCCCGCGCAAAAGCAGGGCGCCACGAACCAAGAACCGGCACCGGTGAAGAGCAAACGACGCTTCCTTCGCGACCCGCTGTCCATCCTTCTGGTCTGCATCATCGTGTTCGCGCTCGTCATCGGCGGGCTCATCGGCGGCGAGCTGTACGCCCGTCATCGGGCGGACACCAAGGTCGCGCAAGCGGTTGCATGCGAGGTCAAGGATCAGGCCACCGCGTCGTTCGGCGTGGCACCCCTGATGCTCTGGCAGCTCGCCACCAGTCATTTCACCAACATCTCGGTGGAGACGGCCGGCAACCAGATCCGCGACGCCAAGGGCATGAAGCTCGCCATCAACATCAAAGACGTCCGTCTCGCGTCGAGCGGTAACTCAAAGGGGACGATCGGCTCGCTCGATGCCACCATCACCTGGACCGCCGACGGCATCAAGCAGTCGGTGCAAAACGCGATTCCAGTTCTGGGCCCATTCGTCACCAACAGCGTGGTCACGCATCCCGCCGACGGCACCATCGAATTGAAGGGCATGCTGGACAACATCACGGCCAAGCCGGTGGTGTCCGGCAACGGGTTGGAACTGCAGATCGTCAGTTTCAACGCGCTCGGGTTCACGATGCCCCGGGAGTCAGTGCAGTCGACGCTCGACGACTTCACGGCGAACCTCACCAGCAACTACCCGTTGGGTATTCACGCCGACAGTGTGCAGGTCACCGATGCCGGCGTCGTGAGCCACTTCTCGACGCAGAACGCCAGCATCCCGACCGGCAACGACAACGACCCCTGCTTCGCCGACATCTGACGTCGGGGCGCTCTAGCTTTCCCGGCTGAGCCCGTCGAGCACCGCCCGCGTGCCTGACAGGCCCAGCCTCGTCGCGCCGGCATCCAGCATCCCGATCGCGTCGGCGGCGGTGCGGATTCCGCCGCTGGCCTTGACGCCCAGCCGCCCGCCGACGGTCTCGGCCATCAGGGCGACCGCACGCACCGACGCCCCGCCGGCAGGGTGAAACCCGGTCGAAGTCTTGACGAAATCCGCACCCGCGCCCTCGGCGGCACGACACACCGCTGCCAGCGTGCGGCGGCCGTCCGCCTGGCTCAACAGGACCGCCGACTCCACGATGACTTTGAGCACGGCTGTCGGTACAGCAGCCCGCACCGCCTCGATATCGCGTCCCACCGCATCGATCGCCCCGGCCAGCGCGGCACCGACATCGATGACCATGTCGATCTCGCCGGCCCCGGCCGCCACCGCCTCCGCGGCCTCGTGCGCCTTGACCGCCGAGACATGCTTGCCCGACGGGAAACCCGCCACCGCCGCCACGCGCATACCCCCGCCCGCCTCCAATGCCACCGGCACCATCGACGGCGAGACGCACACCGCATATACGCCCAACTCGGCGCCCTCGGCGACCAGGGCGGCCACATCAGCATCGGTGGCCTCGGGTGTGAGCAGGGTGTGGTCGACCAGCGAGGCCAACTGCGACCGGGTGAGTCGGCTCGTCACTAGAAGGTGTCTTCTGGGCCACCGGGATTGCAGCGGGTGGCGACCATTTCGGCGTCGTCGACCACGGGCCGCCACGGCTCGAGGTTCCAGCTGGTCTTGCCCGGTTGCGCCACTTCGGCGAACCGCCAGTGGCAGATGAACTGCGCCCGCATACCCGGGGTGTCGGCGTCCGGCGACAGCGCGAGCACCTCGTCCCACGCCTCGTCGGCGGCGGCAGCCGTCCAGGGTCGCCGGGCGGCCGCGCGCGCAGACGGGGTCGGGAACACCCGAAGGCTGCTCAGGCCTCCAGATTGGGTCCATTCGGTGTGATCGACAAAGGGCGGGGAATAGCCGGGGCCGGACGGGGCACTGGGGTCGGCAGTATCGGTGCCGGGATCGGCCGACGCGGGCGCCGTCGCCGGTAGCCACCCCAGCACGGCAACAAGTACCGCTGCCGACGCGGACAGCAGGGCTTTCATCCCGCTAGCGCGACTTACCCTGAATTTCGAGCAGCTTGGGCCGCACGTCGACCAGATACACGCCTGTGGCGCAGGCCGCGATCACCGTGCCCAGGACGCCGAAAACGAAGCTCAGGATAGATGTCAGCGCGACGGCCAGGCCGAGGATCACCAGCCACACCGGCTTGGTCAGCTTCTCAGCGGCGGTATAGGCGTCGGGCCGCTGCAGCGCTGCGTGCACAAACGCGTACACGGCCGCCACCAAGACGGCGACCTGCAAGATCAACAGGACTGTATACACGAGGCTCACGCACTAAGCGTATGCGGGGAGCGTCCAAAACGTCGACTCCGAGTCGCCCAATGGCGACTCGGAGTCGAGTGTCTTGCGATGTCCGGGTCGCCCGGGGGCGACTCGGTCACTGACTACTTCTGGGTGACCTTCTTGGCCGGAGCCTTCTTGGCCGGAGCCTTCTTGGCCGGAGCCTTCTTGGCAGTCGCCTTCTTGGCCGGAGCCTTCTTGGCCTCTTCCTTCTTCGGCAGCTCAATGCCGACCAGCTTGGCCGCGCGCTCACCGACGGCACGGGTCTGCGAGGCGACCGTGCCCAGCGCCTCCTGCGTCAGTTCGACAGCCTGGTCCACGTAGCCCTCGGCGCGCGCCGACGCGTCCTCGAAGGGCAGCTGGCTGCGCAGCCGCTCCAGGGCGGCCTCGCCACGCTCAACCAGCTCGTTGTACCGGCTGGTCGCGGCCTCCAGGTAGCCCTCGGCGGCCTTGCGCAGTTCCTCGGGGGTGAACCTCTCGCGCAGCTCGGTCAGCGTCTCGGGCAGGTCCTCCTGCAGCTTGGACAGGCGAGCACGCCTCTCCTCGACCCGGCTGCGGGTCTCGGCGCGGGTGTCCCCGGCGCGCTCACGGATGCTGGTGAGCAAGTCGTTGACCGTGGCCAGGGCCAGGTCAGCCGCGCCCAGGGCTGCCAGCAACGGAGCCCGCAGGTCTTCGATGTTTGCGTTTTCAGGCATTGTGCTTCCTTTCATGTTTGATTTCGTTATCGGCGTTACTGCGTGGGTGGTCTGGTAGAGGGGCAAGCGTCGCCTCCTCGGGAAGATCCGGAGGATCGGGAGGATCTGGAGGAGTAGTCAAGACCTGCGAATTGACACGGCGCACAGCTTGCGAAAGAACCTCCTGATTGGTCGTGTGGATTTGGTCGGTTGATTTAGCGAGCTCGCATTGTTCGCGCGACTGACGTTAGGCCCCTCCTCTTGGGTAACCAAGTGGTCGGCGGCATATACGTCACTCACTGACGCGATGCGAAGCCTTGCCGGCCCTCCGGTGCCCGGCCGACTGCGTAACAGTATCGGCCACGACGGGTCACATCACTCGTCGCTGTTGGATTCGGTCGGACACTCCTCGTGGATGGATTCGTTTTGTTGGGTGAACGACGCGTAGATGTCGAGCAGAATTTGCTTCTGCCGCTCGGTAATTGCCGTATCGGTGATGATCGCGTCGCGCACTTGACTCTTGTCGCTGGGCTCGAGAATCCCGGCCCGTACATACAGAACCTCGGCGGAAACCCGCAGCGCCTTCGCGATTTGGCTCAGGACATCGGCGGAAGGTTTGCGCAATCCGCGCTCCACCTGGCTCAGGTAAGGGTTACTGACACCGGATCGTTCGGCAAGTTGTCGCACCGAAACGTGAGCATTTTCACGCTGGGTTCTGATGAAGCTGCCGATGTCAGAAGCCATGTCAGACGCCGCCGTGGTCACCTTGGCGGAGAGTTTCTCCTCCGGTGCCATTTCGTTACTCCCTGAATCCGACGGCAGATCTTGACGAATTCCAGTCTACGGAATGGTGCTTGCTTTTGCAAGCACTTGTTAGCACCCCTAGGGAATTAACTGCGCGATCGCATAGATCACCAGCCCCGCCAATGCACCCACCACGGTGCCATTGATGCGAATGAATTGCAGGTCACGACCCACGTACAGTTCGATTCGCCGACTAGCCTCCTCGGCGTCCCAGCGCTCGATCGTGTCGGTGATGATCGTGGTGATTTCAACCCCGTACTGGGACACCAGATGCTGGGCCGCCCGCACAATCCAGTTGTCGACCTTGTCGCGCAGGGCTTCGTCGTCGCGCAGTGACTCCCCTACCCGGATCACGGTGTCGGAAATGCGTGTCCGCAACGTGCTGGACGGGTCGTCGACGCCCTCGAGCACCAACCTTTTCAGCGTTTTCCATGCCGTCGCCGCGGCATTGGCGATCTCGTCGCGCGCCAGCAGCTGCCCCTTGATCGCCTCGGCGCGCGCGATGGTGTCCGGGTCGTGCTGCAGGTCGTCGGCGAACTCGAAAAGGAAGCGGGTCGCCGAACGGCGCAATTCGTGGTCGGGGTTGCGCCGCACCTTGTCGGTGAAGTCCATCAGCTCGCGGTGGATGCGGTCGCCGACTAGGTGGTCGATGAACCGGGGCGACCAGCTCGGCGAGTCACGCTCGACCACCCGCTGGATGACCTCGCCGGCGTTCAGCGACCACTGAAACGCCCGGTCGGCCAGCAACTGGATCAAGGCCTCCTGCCGGTTCTCGGCCAGCAGGCTCGCCAGCACCCGGCCCACCGGCGGACCCCACTCCGGTTCGGCGATGCGGCGCACGAGCATCCGATCGATCACCTGCTGGACGTCGTCGTCGCGCAGCAGCTCCACCAGCACCCGCAGCATCGTCGCCGTCTCGCTGGCAACCCGGTCTGCGTGCGCCTTCTCCGACAGCCACTTGCCGAGCCGGCCGGCCACCTCGGCGTCGCGCAGCTTGTTCTCGATCACCGTCGGCGACAGGAAGTTCTCTCGCACGAAGGTTCCCAGGCCCTCGCCGAGCTGGTCCTTCTTGCGCTTGATGATCGCGGTGTGCGGGATGGGTAAGCCCAGCGGGTACTTGAACAGTGCGGTCACCGCAAACCAGTCGGCCAGGGCGCCCACCATGCCGGCTTCGGCGGCCGCACCGACGTAGCCGACCCACGCCCCCACGCTGGTGTGGGCCTGCGCCCAGCGGCACGCCAGAAACACGATGCTGGCACCGATCAAAAAGCTCAACGCGACCAGCTTCATCCTGCGCAACCCCACCCGCCGCTGGGCATCGGCCTCCGGATCGGCCCCGGCGAACGATTCCGGGAAGGAGGCGCGAGCCCGGGCAGCACCGGTCGGCGGAGCGGTCGGGTTCAACCCCGCCGCCGGCGAGTCGGACGCTTCTGGCCTGTCTGAGGCTCTGTGTGCCACCACACCATCATCTATTGCCGCGGGGAGTTGATGTGACGGCCCGGTATCTAGGGCCCCCGCGGCTGCGCGGCCGCGCGCGAAAAGGACCCCCTGAAGCCGTAGTATCGGGGGCGTCTGATGAGTGGGAAGCAGCGAAAGTGGCAGAGCAAATACCGGCTGCGACCGTGAAGATGGATGGTCGCAAACGGCGCTGGCACCAACACAAGGTTGAGCGCCGCAATGAGCTGGTTGACGGCACAATTGAGGCGATTCGCCGGCGCGGACGCTACCTGAGCATGGACGAGATCGCGGCCGAAATCGGCGTCTCCAAGACCGTGCTGTACCGCTACTTCGTCGACAAGAACGACCTCACCACCGCGGTGATGATGCGCTTCACCCAAACCACATTGATTCCCAACATGGCCGCGGCACTGTCGTCGGATCTGGATGGCATCGACCTGACCCGCGAGGTCATCCGGGTGTACGTCGAAACCGTGGCGAACGAACCTGAGCCGTACCGCTTCGTGATGGCGAACGGCTCAGCCAGCCACAGCAAAGTGATCGCCGACTCCGAGCGAATCATCGCCCGCATGCTCGCGCTGGTGATGCGCCGGCGCATGCAGATGGCGGGGATGGACACCGGCGGAGCGGAACCCTGGGCTTTCCTGATCGTCGGCGGCGTGCAACTGGCCACCCACTCGTGGATGTCGGATCCCCGGATGAGCAGAGACGAGCTCATCGACTACTTGACCATGCTCAGTTGGAACGCGCTGTGCGGGATCGTCGAGGTCGGCGGATCGCTGGAGAAGTTCCGCGAGGAGCCGCATCCATCTCCCATCGTTCCTCCGCGGTCGGATTGAGGTCGGCCTAGGCTTTAGGAATGTCTGACGTGAGCCTGGGCTCACGGCTGAGGTCATGGTCGTACGCACTTCGCACCACCAACCCGCCGCCGGACGGGCCGATCGACACCGTCACGCGGTGGCTCGTAGTCACCCGCGCTGCGGTGCTGCCGATGACCTTGGTCTCCGGCCTGGTCGCGGCGCTGCTGGCGGTCGGTAAGCCCGGGGTCGACTGGCGCTGGCTGGTCTTGGCCGTACTGGGGATCACGCTGGCGCACACCGCCAACAACCTGATGAACGACCTGTACGACACCCAGGTCGGCACCGACAGCGCCGGCTACCCGCGCGCGCTTTACGCACCCCACCCGGTGCTCTCCGGGCTGATCAGCCGCCGCACGCTGGGCCTGGCGATTCTGCTGGTGAACATCGCCGATCTGGCGATCCTGGTCACCTTGGGGTGGGCACGCGGCTGGCCCGTGGTGGCCTTTGCGCTCGCCGGGTTCGCGCTGAGCGTCGCCTACACCGCCCCACCGCTGCGACTGAAGAAGCGCGGCCTGGGTGAGCCCGACGTCTTCCTCGTGTGGGGTCCGCTGATGGTATGCGGCACGTACTACTCCGCGGTGGGCACCGTGGGCTGGGACGTCGTGCTGGCATCGCTGCCCTATGGCTTGTTGTGCACGACGGTGCTGATGGGCAAGCACATCGACAAGATCCCGTACGACGCACCGCTCGGGATCCGGACGCTGCCCGTCCTGCTGGGTGAGGCGCGCGCCCGGACGGTGACGCTGGCGATGATGGTCGGCTTCTATATGCTGGTGGCGCTCGCAGTCGCGGTGCGGGCGATGCCCTGGCCGGCGCTGGTCGTCGTCCTGGCCCTGCCCAGGCTGGCGAAGGTGTGGCCGTACTTCCGCCGTCCGAGGCCCGACGAGCCGCCACCAAAGTTTCCGGTGTGGCCATTGTGGTATGCGGCGCTGGCCTGGGTGCACGTGCGTCAGGCGGGTGCGCTGCTGGTGTTAGGCCTCGCGATCGGCGCCCTATTGCACACCTTGCGATTCGCTGTGTGACGCGAAGCGCCGCTGCGCAATGCGACTTCAACCGCGTTAACGGCTAACATGCATGGAATGCATCGGGGGTAGACCTGGGGTGCGAGGCCTGCCAATGCGTCCCGAACCCCGATATACAGAAAGGCTTTCTTCCTTATGGCTGTGCAGCTCACGCCACATTTTGGGAATGTTCAAGCCCATTACGATCTGTCCGACGACTTCTTCCGGCTGTTCCTGGATCCGACCCAGACGTACAGCTGCGCCTACTTCGAGCGTGACGACATGACGCTCGAGGAGGCACAGCTCGCCAAGATCGACCTGTCGCTGTCGAAATTGAGCCTGGAGCCTGGGATGACGCTGCTGGACGTCGGCTGCGGGTGGGGCGCGACCATGAAGCGCGCCATCGAGAAATACGACGTCAACGTCGTGGGCCTGACGCTGTCCGAGAACCAGGCCGAGCACGTCCAGAAGATGTTCGACGAGATGGACACCCCGCGCTCTGCGCGGGTGCTACTGGAGGGCTGGGAGAAGTTCGACGAGCCGGTCGACCGCATCGTCTCGATCGGCGCCTTCGAGCACTTCGGCCGCGCGCGCTATGGCCGCTTCTTCAAGATGGCCTACCACGTGTTGCCGGCAGACGGAGTCATGCTGCTCCACACCATCGCGCGCCCCACTTTCAAGGACGCCAGGTCGCGTGGGCTGCCGCTGACCCACGAAATCGTGCACTTCACCCAATTCATCCTGGCCGAGATCTTCCCCGGCGGCTGGCTTCCGACCATCCCGGTGGTTGAAGAGCACGCAACCGCGGCGGGTTTCAAACTGGCCCGTATCCAGTCGCTGCAGCTGCACTACGCCAAAACCCTGGATCTGTGGGCCGCCGCCCTCAAGGCAAACAAGGAAACGGCGATCGCCATCCAGTCCAAAGAGGTCTACGACCGGTACATGAAGTACCTCACGGGTTGCGCGGACCTGTTCCGCAAGGGCTACACCGACGTCGACCAGTTCACCCTGGAAAAATAACTGCCGCCGTGAGCCCGTGCGCGCATCCGCGCACGGGCCGCGTACGACGGCCGCGGGCTACTTCGTCAGCGTGAACTGCCCGACGTTGGTTACGCCCCTGTCGAAGAATTGCTCACATCCGGTCAAGTAGTGCATGTACCGGTCGTAGATCTCTTCTGACTGCAGCTCTATCGCCTTTTCTCGGTTGGCTTCCAGATTTGCCGCCCAAATGTTCAGCGTCCGCGCGTAATGCTCCCGCAGCAATTGCACCCTTTCGACCGAGAACCCGGCGTCCTGCGCGAACTTGAATATGTCTTCCTGCGCCGGCAACTGTCCGCCCGGGAAAATAACGGTGCCAATGAAACGCGCGAATCGGATGTCGCGCATCGTCAGCGCGACGCCCCTTTCGTGCAGTTGCTTCTGGGTGTACGCCAAAATTGTGTGCAGCAACATCCTGCCGTCATCGGGAAGAACGTCGTAGGCGCGATCGAAGAAGGCCCCATAACGCTCCAGCTTGAACGCTTCGAAGGCGCCGATGGTGACGATTCGGTCGACCTTGTCGTCGAACTCTTCCCAGCCCTGCAGCCGGATCTCGACGGTGCGCTCGGTGGGGATTTGGGCCAACCTGGCTTTGCTGTACTCGAACTGATTGCGGCTGAGCGTAATTCCGATGACATTGACGTCGAACTTCTCGACCGCGCGCACCAGCGCTCCACCCCAGCCGCAGCCAATGTCGAGCAACGTCATCCCCGGCTCAAGGTTCAGCTTTCCCAGCGCCAGATCAAACTTGGCGTTTTGCGCTTCCTCGAGGTTCATATCTTCACGCTCAAAGTAAGCGCACGTGTAGCCCATAGTCGGGTCTAGAAATAATGCGAAAAATTCATCTGAAACGTCATAGATTGATTGCGACTCTTCGTAATACGGCCTCAACGCAGTCATTGCTTGCCCAATACCTCTCGCTCGTTTAACCCGAGCATGATATCTGATTTGAGCAACGGCTGCTACTCCAACTCACCACTCGGCCTCAGTACGTATAGAAACCCTGACCTGACTTTTTCCCCAACCGACCCGCCTCCACCATCCGCAACAACAGCGGCGGCGGACCATAATGCGGTTCTTTGTATTCGTCGTACATCTTGTCCGCGATCAGTTTGAGGGTGTCCAGGCCAACGAGGTCTGACAACCGCAGCGGGCCCATTGGGTACGACAGCCCGGCGACGACGGCTTTGTCGACGTCCTCGACGGTGGCAATGCCCGCGTCGACCATCCGGATCGCCGATAGCAGATACGGCACCAACAGCGCGTTCACCACGAAGCCCGACCGGTCGGAGCAGCGCACCACCTGCTTGCCCAGGACCGCACTGGCAAATCGCTCGGTGCAAGCGGCGGCAGCTTCGTCGGTGAGCAGCGTGCAGACCATTTCGACCAGCGGCAGCACCGGGACCGGATTGAAGAAGTGCAGGCCAAGCACGCGCTGTGGATTCTTGGTGGCCGCGGCGATCTTCATGATCGGGATGCTGGACGTGTTGGACGCCAGCACCGCGTGAGGATCGGTGACGATCCGGTCGAGTTCGGCGAAAATCTGGGCCTTCACGGCCTCGTCTTCGACGATGGCCTCGATCACCAGTTGCCGGTCGGCTAAGTCGTTCAGGTCGGTGGTGAACGTCAGCTGGCTGAGGGCGCGGCCACGCTCCCGCTCGGTCACCTTGCCCGCGCTGACGCCGCGTTCCAACGACTTCACGATACGGGTGCGTCCCGCCGTGACGAGCGCCTCGGTGGGCTCGAAGACCGTGACGGCGACACCGGCGCGGACGGCGACCTCGGCGATGCCGGATCCCATCTGCCCAGCCCCGACAACCCCTACCCGCTGGATCGCCGTTGCGTTGCTCACTTGTCGCCTTCTCCAGTCATATTGTCCTGCAACGCAATAGGTCCCGTCCAGGTTGGGTGGGCGGGACCTATTGTTGGTTTCGAGCAGACGCAAAATCGCATCATTTCAACCGCAAACGTGCGATTTTGCGTCTCCTCGGCAAGGGCTCATCCTCAGTGGCTCAGTGGCTCAGTGAAACTGACCCTCTTCGGTGGAGCCGGTCAGCGCGGTGGTCGACGAGGTCGGGTCAACCGTCGTGGCGATGCGGTCGAAGTAACCGGCACCCACCTCGCGCTGGTGCTTGGTGGCGGTGTAGCCACGCTCCTCGGCGGCGAACTCGCGCTCCTGCAACTCGACATAGGCGCTCATCTGGTTGCGGGCGTAACCGTAGGCCAGATCGAACATCGAGTAGTTCAGTGCGTGGAAGCCGGCCAGCGTGATGAACTGGAACTTGAAGCCCATCGCGCCGAGCTCCTTCTGGAACCGGGCGATCGTCGCGTCGTCGAGGTGCTTGCGCCAGTTGAACGACGGCGAGCAGTTGTAGGCCAGCATCTGGTCGGGGAACTCGCTCTTGACGCCCTCGGCGAACTTGCGGGCAAGGTCCAGGTCCGGCGTGCCGGTCTCCATCCAGATCAGATCCGAGTACGGCGCGTAGGCCTTGGCACGGGCGATGCATGGCTCGAGGCCGTTCTTCACCCGGTAGAAGCCTTC
>DASSGQ010000103.1:0-13537 GCA_035693385.1 Mycobacterium sp. | reverse complement strand
GATACCCAGCAGCGCCGCGGTGTCGGCAACGGAGTAGCCCTGCATGTCGACGGCAACCACCGCCGCCCGCTGCTCGACGGGAAGCCGCATCAAGGCGCGTTGCACCACGATGGCCGTCTCGACCTGGGCGGTGCGATCGGGCACCGGGTAGACGTCCTCCAGCGGCGCGGTCGGGTGGGCCTTGGCGCGCCGCAGCCGGTCCAGGCAGGCGTTGACCACGATGCGGTGCAGCCAGCTGCCGACCGCGGCGTCGTGCCGAAACGTGCCCGCACCACGGTGTGCGGAAAGCATCGCGTCCTGCAGCGCGTCTTCGGCGTCTTCGGGGGTGCGGGTGGTCAGCCGGGCGAGGCGGTGCAGCTGCCGTTGGTGACGGTGGAACAACTCGTCGAAGGCGTAGCGATCGCCGGCGACGTGGGCCGCGAGCAGCTCGGCGTCACTGCGTTCCCGCTGGCCGTTTCCCCCGAAACCCACGGCCGGACAGTAACCAATCGGTGGAAACGCGGCACTTCACCGGGGTGCGGGTCTGTGAGCGCTTGTCAGGACGCGGCCTGAACCGTCAGCTCCGAGATGGCCGCTTTGCTCTTGCCGTCGGTGGTTCCCAACGTGGAGATCCACACCAGCAGATTCGATGTCGCCGCGCCGGATCTGACCGGGATGGTGTTGTGACCGGGTTTGAGCGCGGTGGCCGGTGTCAGCACGGTGGTGTCTTCCAGCTTGGATGGCGTCGGCGTGGACGACGAGCGGATCTCAACCTTGGTGCCCGTGCTGGAGACGTCCAGGGCGACCGCGCCCACGACGGTGGGATTCGGCAACTGCAACATCAGTCCGACGCCGTTCTTGAAGCCGGGGAACGGGACGGCATCGGTGTAGGTGTCGGTCTCCCAGGATGTGCCGGGGTTGCCGTCGATCGCCTGCCCGGCCTGGCCCGGGTTGTCGGCCTCGCCGTCGGGGGAGAAGACGGTTGCCTTGGTGGGTTTGACCATGCTCCCCGCGGCGACGGAACCGGGCGCCGCCGACGACGCCGTCGACGACGAGGGCCCGTTCAGCCCGAGCTCGTCCTTGTTGAGGCCACCCCCGACGTTGCCGAAGATCGAGCTCACCACCGACGCCAGCACCAGCAAGGCCACCACCAGGACGGCGACGCCCGCGCCGACACCGATCAGCACGTTGCGGCGCCGGCGCGCGAAGGTCGCGTACTCCCGTCCCGTCGGCACGCGGGAGGTCGGCGGTGCCGGCGAATCGTCGATCGGCCCCAGTACCTCGGTGCGGTCGGCCACCGCGGTGGCTTGCTGCAGCAAGTTCAAAAGCGTTGACGCACTGCGTATCCCGCCGTCCTCTTGAACCGCCCGAACGGCGACCGCGGAAATCTGGAAAGGGATGTCACGGTCGATGACCATGGGTTCGACGGGATTGCCCGTGGCGTCGCGCTGAGCCGGCGCCAGCCCGCTGCGCACCCCGTGCTCCGGCAGGGGCCAGCGGTTGACCAGCAGGGCGTACAGCGCCGCGCCGATGCCGCGGATGTCGTCTTGGGGGTTGGCGTCGGGCATGGTCGCGGGGTAGGCGAGCACGACGTCGCCTTCGATGCTGACGCGTACCCGGCTGGGGTGGTCGATCGACAGGGCGACACCGGCGCGGTGGGCCGCGTCGGCGGCCGCGGCCAGCGACTGCATCGCGCGCACGGCGCCGACGGGCGACGGCGCCGTGTCGGCCACTTCCTGCAGGGAACCGCCGCGGATCCACTCGGCGACCACCAGGCCGCCGGACCCGGTGCGGACCACGTCGAGCACCCGGGCGATACCGGGCTTGTCGATCCGGCTGAGCCGCAAGGTGCGGGAGAGGATCTCTTGCAGCACGTCGCCCGGCAGGGCCCCGTCCGGGTCGACGAAGGTCAGCGCCACCTGCCGGTCCAGCGCGGTGTCCAGTGCCTGCCAGAACTGCAGGGGAGGCGCTCCGCCGTGGAAGACGAGCAGCCGATACCGGCCGCCGGCGATGCGGGCGCCGGGAACCAGGTGGACATCGTCAGCGCCAGCCGCCGACTCCCCACCGCGTTCGCGGGGCGCGTCGAACGGGGCCGGGCCGCGGGGGGATTCAGCGGAGAGATCGCCGTTCAGCCGGTCGAAGGCGCGCGCCGCTTCCCACGCCTGGTCGGGCGGAAGGTCGGGCTGGAAGTCGTCGGCAACCGGCCGCGGCAGCTCGGACGCGGAGCCGGATGCGGCGCTCTCTACTGGGCGGTCTGTCACCTCCGGTCCTTTCGCTATCCGGGCGCTGGCTGCCCGCTCCGAAGGCATGCGCCGGATCGGCTCCTGGACCGCATTTACCCCCGGCTGGGACGAATTCCTCTGCTCAGGGTACGTGACGGGAACCCGCTGAGACGATGGATCCGGCACAGTCTGTTTCCGCGGCGCTGCCGGGGCGTTCCGGTTCCCGCCGCGGTTGAGAAGTCGGCGGTTGACCACGCGGAGCGCCGCCTCGGCCTCGGGGACGCGCGCCCGGACCATGACCGCGGCCATGATCGGCAGCATGATGATCGCCAGCACCAGCAGGCGCAGCAACGAGGCCGGACCGCCGTGGGCCGTCAGCGCGCCCAGGCCCAGCAGCCGGTCGGCCACGTGGGCGATCAACGCGGCCAGCATCGACGCGACCGTCGTCACCAGAATTGTCCGCACCTCACCGGCGCCGATCAGCTGCCCCCCGGAGGGCAGCAGCGCGCGTCGCAGCAGCCAGTAACCGACGATCGCGCCGGCCAGGAATCCGACGCCGTTGGCCAGCCCGAGAAAACCGGCCACCAGCTTGGGGTCGCCGGTGAGGTGGGGCGCCAGCACCGATCCGGCGATCTTGACTGCCGTGATGACGACGATGATCGCGATCGGCGTCCAGGGCTGTTCGCGGGCGTAGAACACGCGCAGTTGCAGCAGCACCAGCCCGTAGGGGAGCAACGTGAACGCCGACAACGCGATCGCGGCACCCAGGTACCCCGCGTCGACCTCCCCGAAATGGCCGTAGGCGAACAGCGCGCTGCCGATCGCGGGCCCGCCGACGGTCATGAACGCCACTATCGGGATCAGCGTGATCAAGGTCAGCCGGGTGGCCAGCGACAGGTCGGCCAGCACGGCCCGGGTGTCGTCGGCGGCGGCATTGCGACTCAGCCGCGGCATCACCACCGTCAGCACGGTGACCCCGATCATGCCGAACGGCAGCATCAGGACCATCCAGGTGTAGTTGTAGATCGCGGGGCCGGAAGCCGCCGCGGTGCTGGCAATCTGGTAGCCGACCACCAGGCCGAGCTGGCTGATCAGCACGTAGAGCACCATCGCAAAGGCCATCGCGCCGAAGCGCTTGAGGCGCTGATCGATTCCCCACAGCGGGCGCAGGCTGACGCGGTGCCGTCGCAGCGCCACCAGCAGCACCGCGGTCTGCGCGTACACACCCAAGGTGGTGCCGATGCCGAGCACCAATAGCTTGGCGTTGCCCATCCGAACGGGGTCCACGGAAAGCTCACCGGGGACGGCCAGATACACCGCCAGCGTCGCGAGCCCGACGACGTTGTTGACGACCGGCGCCCAGGCCGTCGGCCCGAACACGTTGCGGGTGTTCAGGATCGCCATGAACACTGACGTGAGTCCGTAGGCGAGCACCTGCGGCAGCAGCAGATAGGCGAACGCGGTGGTCAGCGGCTCGTTGACCTGCGGAGCGCGCCCCAGCATCAGCCGCACCAGCAGCGGCGCGGCCAACACCGACAGCGCCGTGGCGAACACCAGCAGCGTGGTCGTCACCGTGACCAGGCGGCGCACGAACGCCGTGCCGCCGTCGGGGTCGCTTTGCTCGGCACGGGCCAGCACAGGCACGAAGATCGCGGTGAACGTGGCCTCCAGCACGAGCGCCGCGACCAGGTTCGGCAGCTGATTGGCCACGGAGAAGGCGCTGGACAACGCCGCACCAAGGATCGCGGCCAGCAAGACGATCCGGGCGAAGCCGGTGATGCGGCTGACCAATGTTGCCAAGGCCATCGCCCACGACCGGGACACCAGCGCGGCGTCGGACAGTTCCGGTCGTCGTCGACCCAGCTCACCGCCCGCCCGACGGGGCTGTGGTGGCGGCGGTGGCGGGTGGTGCGGCCGCGGCGGCGGCTCCGGGGCGGTCCGCCGGTAGGCGTCGTTCATACTCGGTGCTCGTGATCGACCCGGTGGTCGATCTCGTGGTGCGACGCGGGCCGCCTCGGGCGGGGCGGGTCCGGACGGTCCAGGTCGGCGCGGTCGGGCTGGCCGCGGAAACGGTGCCACAGCCGGCGTCCGGCCAGCGTCACCAGCACCGCCGCGGCGGTCATCGTGATGGCGAACAGCACCTTGCCGTACGCGTTGGAATGCACCGACAAACGCACGGTGTCGCCCAGGCGCATGCCGTCCGGCGTCCGCAGCGTCACGTCGACGGCGACCCGCTGGGTGAACTTCACTTCGATCGGCACCCGCAGCGGTAGGTATCCGGGCGGCAACTCGATCTGGCCGACGTCGGTCACCGTCATCCCAGGTGGCGCGTCGACCTGCAGCCGCACCCGGACGGGCACCGCCAGCCCGTTGTGCAGCACCAGCGGCAGCGGGCTGTGCTCGGTGGCCAGGGTGTACGAACCGCCGGGGTTGACGATGGTGACCGCGCCGAACAAGTCGCCGATGGTCTTGCCGACCACCGCCAGGCGCTGCTGCGCGAGCCCGTTGCGGGTATCGGGCGGTTCCGATTGGCTCACCGCGCGCAGCATGTCCTCGCGCAGCGGGGCGGTGTACTGGACGCCGGTCAGCCCGGTGCGCTCGTCGGTGGTCAACGCGGCGGTCAGACCCCACAGCCGGGCAACTTGAACTGCGATGTCACCGGTGACGGCGTCGGTGAACTGGCCGCGCTCCGACCCATTGGCACCCGCGGGCTCCGGTGGGTCGGTGCGGGCCGCGGCCTCGGCGATCACGGCGGGTAGTGGCCGCGGCACCGCCAGACCGGAACGGATAGTAGTCGCCAGCGCGGTCATGATCACCTGCGCGTCGTCGCTCTGCAGGTTCCACGTCGCCGGCGGGACCAGCAGCTCGGTTCGCGGCGCGTCGTCGCGCTGCAGGGCGTGCCAAAAGATGGAGCCCACGGCGTCCTGGCGTCGAGCGGTGGCCGAGTCGTGGCCAAGCCGAACCGACAGCGAGGAGTCCAGGTACGTCGGCACTGCCGGATCGGTGCCCGCTCCGGCCAGTGCGGCACCGACGGCCGGGTCGAACGGCGCGACCACCACTTGCGGCGACAACCGCCGGGGTGCGGTGTCGACGCTCGTCGAAGCGTCGCTCGCCGAATCTTGGGCGGACAGGTCCGCGGCGGCGATGGCGACTGTTCCGTCGCCGGCGCTGAGCAGGTTGACCGCGCCGTCGGTCAACGGGCCGTCCGGCAGCAGCGTTGCCCCGCGGGTGGAGGCCACGTCCAGAATGCGGTCGACGATGCCGCCGACGCTGTTGGTGGCGATCGCGCTGAGCCCGGGATCGTGGACGCGCTGCAACGCGTCCAGGTCGGCTTGCGCGTAGGGCAGCGGCACCACGCAGGTCCGGTGGGCCAGCGCGCGCAGCCGGTTCAGCCAGTCGGCGGCGGCGACCTGGCCGGTGCCCGGGTGTGTCGGGGTGCCCGGTTGTTGTGCGGGGCCGTCGGGTGAATTGGACACGACGTATCCGGCGGTCATCGCATTGACGGTGACCAGCAGGTCCGGGTCGACGGCCAGGCAGAGCGCGCGGCCGACGGCGCCGTCCGGGTCGACGTCGCGGCTGGTGGCGACCTCGGCGGCGGACAGCAGGATGTCCAGGCGGCCGCCGCCGGCCAGCGAGGTGGCCAAGTCGTCGTCGACGAGTCGGACCGGCATGGCCCCGCCGGGCACGCCGGGAGACAACCGGGGCCGGTCGGCGAGCGGCCACAGCATGGTGATCCACACGGGTTTAGAGGTGTCGGGCGCGACGGCGGAGTCCTGGTCACTGGCGGCGTCGGGTGGCACGCCGACGACGGGCAGCAGGAACCGGGCGTTGTCGAGTCGGGCGGGGATGCCGTAGTCGGGTGTTCCGTTGACGTTGACCAGGACGGGGTAGATCCCGGGCTCGTCGATGCCGAGCGATGGTTTGGCCGACGAGCGGAGCGGGAGAGACAGGGTGAAGCCGGCCTCCTGCCCGCGCTGAAGTTCGGGCGCCACCGTGAAGAAGTCCGCTGCCGGCTGGTACTGGTCGGTGCTGCCGTCCAGGGAGGTGCGCAAGCCCGCCGAGGCGGTGATCGCCCCGGCGTGCTCGAGCCGGACCATCACGTCGCGGACCGGGCGGTCGCCAATGTTGGTCACCATGCCGGTGACGGTGACGACGGCTGGACTCGTTGTGGTGACCACGTCCGGGGTCACCTGGTCGATGCGCACGCGGACGAACGTCGTCGCGGCGGGTTCGCCTGCGGCCGCGCGTGGCACGACGGATCCGGTGAGCACCGCAAAACCGGCCACGATGCCGACGACTGCGGCAAGGCGCAACAGGCCGGCCCCGCAGATTCGCAGCTGAGTCACGGCGGCGGCCCGGTACCGTTCTTCCGGCCCGTGGCGGGCTTTTCGGAATGCCGGGTCCGCGAATGTGTCTGCGGGCGTCGGCGTGGCGAGCTGGGCGGCAGCGGCGGAAGCGCCGCGGGGCCGTCGCTCTGCAGTTTGTCGATCAGTTCGTCGGCGACCTGGGCCAGCCGACGTTCGTCGGCGTAGGCCAGCCGGGACGGCAGGTCGCGTATCGGCACCCAGGCCACCTCGGCGACTTCGAGGTCGTCGTCGGACAGCTCGCCGCCCGAGAAGCGCATTAAATAATGGTGCACCGTCTTGTGCACGCGACGGCCGTCGGTGACGAACCAGTAGTCGATGCGTCCCAGCGCGGCCAGCACGCTGCCGCGAATCCCGGTCTCCTCGGCGACCTCACGAATGGCGGTCTGTTCTGCGGTTTCGCCTTGTTCGATGTGACCTTTGGGGAGCGACCACAACATGCGCCCGCGCCGATCGATGCGACCGATGAGGGCCGCGACCTGCGCGTCGCGCGGCCCGTCGATGCCGTCGATGACCAGGCCGCCGGCGGAGGTTTCGTGGACGGTGCGCAGCCGCTCCGGTATGCGGCGAGCGGCGCGGGATCGGCGCGGTTTGGTCGGTGTTGAGTCGCCGGTCCCTTGGTCGTCCGGTGGGTTCTCGGCCGCGCCGGCAGAGCCACGACCGCGGCGCCGCCCCCGGCGCCGACGTGGTTTGGCTTGTTCGCCGTCCGACACCCAAGCGATAGTAGCTGGCACAGGTCGGTCTTCTGGACATACTCGCCGCTAGCGCGGTGTGCGGCGGCGCAGCGCGCCGTCTGAGGGACCCTCTTGCGGAACGCCAATTCTCGGGGTTGTCGGGCCGCCTTCTCCTCTGGCCGTGCCGGCCAGCATCGGCGGCCGACTAGGCTCACCGAACGTGCCCGAAGCCGATGCCGACCTGTTGACCGCCGCCGCGGTCGCCCTGAATCGGCACGCGCCCATGCTGCGCGAACTGGGCTCGCTGTTCGACGCCGCGGGCCACGAGTTGTACCTGGTCGGCGGTTCGGTGCGGGACGCCCTGCTGGGCAGGTTGAGTCCCGACCTGGACTTCACCACCGACGCCCGCCCCGAGCAGGTCCAAGAGATAGTGCGGCGATGGGCCGACGCGGTGTGGGAGACGGGAATCGAATTCGGCACCGTTGGCGTCGGCAAGGGCGAACACCGCCTAGAGATCACCACGTTCCGCGCGGATACCTACGACCAGGTGTCGCGCAATCCCGAGGTGCGCTTCGGCGATCGCCTCGACGACGATTTGGTGCGCCGCGATTTCACCGTGAACGCGATGGCCGTGCGTGTAACGCCTACGGGGTCGGGTGAATTCCTTGACCCGCTGGGCGGTTTGGCGGCGCTGCGCGAACGGGTGCTCGACACCCCGGCGCCGCCGTCGGTGTCCTTCGGTGACGACCCGTTGCGGATGCTGCGCGCCGCGCGTTTCGTGTCGCAACTCGGCTTCGCCGTTACTCCGCGGGTGCGGGGGGCGATCGAAGAGATGGCCACCCAGCTGGGCCGCATCAGCGCCGAACGGGTGGCCGCCGAGCTGGACAAGCTCTTGCTCGGCACCGACCCGGTCGCCGGCATCGACCTGCTGGTGGAGACCGGGATGGGTGAGGTGGTGCTGCCGGAGGTCGGCGGCATGCGGATGGCCATCGACGAACACCATCAACACAAAGACGTCTACCAGCATTCGCTGACCGTGCTGCGCCAGGCGATCGGGCTCGAGGATGTGGGCCCCGACCTGGTGCTGCGCTGGGCGGCGCTGTTGCACGACATCGGCAAGCCGATCACGCGGCGGCACGAGCCCGACGGCGGCGTGAGCTTCCATCACCACGAAGTGGTCGGCGCGAAGATGGTCCGCAAGCGGATGCGGGCGCTCAAGTACTCCAAGCAGATGATCGACGCCGTCTCGCAGCTGGTGTTTCTGCATCTGCGGTTCCACGGCTACGGCGACGGCAAGTGGACGGATTCCGCGGTGCGCCGCTACGTCACGGACGCGGGACCGCTGCTGCCCCGGCTGCACAAGCTGGTGCGCGCCGACTGCACGACCCGCAACAAGCGGCGGGCCGCGCGGCTACAGGCCAGCTATGACCAGCTGGAGGCGCGCATCGTCGAACTGGCCGCCCAAGAGGATCTTGAGCGCATCCGCCCCGATTTGGACGGCAACCAGATCATGCAGCTGCTCGACATTCCCGCCGGACCGGAAGTCGGCGAGGCGTGGCGTTACCTGAAAGAACTGCGGCTGGATCGCGGTCCGATGACCACCGAGCAGGCCACCGCCGAGCTGCTGGCGTGGTGGCAGTCGCGGGGGAACCGCTAGTGGAGGCGGGGCGTCCGACTAGGCATGGACTACTGCCTTTCTGGAGATAACGGAGCCGCGGCCATCTGGCATGGTCAGCCCGACCTCGATCTCGACCACGATGGCCGGCTCGACGCGTTCGGCCTGGACCTCGACGATGACGGGCTGAACGACGACGCGATGGCTGATTTCGACGGCGATGGAATCGCCGATCACGCCGTCCTGGACATCGACAATGACGGAGCACCGGAAAGCTACTTCACGGATGACGGATCGGGGACGTGGTCGGTCGCGTTCGACCGGGGTGGCCAGCTGCGATGGTTTGGACTCGACGGTGTTGAGCACACCGGCGGTCCACTGGTCGACTTCGACGGTCACGGGCAGGCTGACGACCGACTGCTCGATACCGACGGCGACGGGGTGGCCGACCGGGTGCTGTGCGCCGGCGAGAGCGGCGTGACCGGATTCGTCGATACCGACGGCGACGGCAGGTGGAATATCAGGCTGACCGACACCGATGGCGACGGTTTGGCCGATGGGGCGAGCAACCTGTGAGGATGCCGTTGGGGGAGTGGAAGACCGAATTGACCGGCAAGCGGGCCCGTATTAGCTTCGTCGCAGTTCATGGGCATTACGTGCCGGCAGGGGGTAGCGATGTTTGTCGATACTGACTTGCTGCACTCGGGGGCCAACGAGTCGCACCGCGCGGGCGGGCACGCACAAGACGGGGTCGAGCAGCTATCGCGAGGTCCGCTGCTGTGGGGGATGTTCGGTGGCTTCCCGGCCGCCGAGGCATTTCACGACGCGGTCGCCTCCGCGCACGCTCAACACGCCAGAAATTTGCAGGCCCAGCACGAGACGCTGACTGAACTCGGCCGCAAGGCGCATTATGCCGCCGACGGGTTCACCCACATGGATGACCGCAACGCCGCAGAAATGCGGGCGGTGCGATGCAGCTCCGATACATCAGCAACCCGCACCTGATAACCGAAGCCGGCGGTGACCCCTGGGCGATCAACAACAGCCTGCAAGTCGGACGTCCGGCGCAGATTGCCGATTTGGCGGAGGCGTTTCACGATGCAGGCCGCTGCACCGCCGAGTCCAGCGCCGCGTTCGATGAGGCACGCCGTCGCTTTGAGGCTTCCTGGAATCGGCTAAATGGGGTGCATCCGATCAACGACTTCGCAGAAGTGGAGCGCACGGTCCAGTCGCTCGGTGCCCAGTCCCTACAGTTGCCCAAGATCGCCGTCGACTTGGAAAGCGTCGCGGTTGTCCTGGCCGAGGCGCAGCGCACCGGCGCAGCGCTGATCTCGACCTTGGAGCGTCAACTACAACAGACCGACAACCAACTTGGCCCGGCGCTGGATCTCGAGAAAGACCCCCAACGCAACGCGGCAGACAGAACCACGCTCGACGCGCTTATCCGCGGCATGGAACAACAGGCCATCGATGACACTAAATCAGCGCTCAGGCAACTCCGGTCCCTGCGCAGCGTCTATTCGGACCGCTTGCAGACGTCGCTGACCACCTTGCGCACCGATGGGTACGACCCGACAGTGATCCAGCTGGTAGACGCTCCGGAAACGCAGGCGGACCCACAACAACCGATGCAAATCCCACCACCGGGAACGAGTGCCCAGGACATCAATCGGTGGTGGAAAACGCTCAGTTCGGAACAGCAGAGTCGATTGATCGCCGACCACCGACCGGAGCTGGGAAACCTCAACGGCATTCCCGTCGATGTCCGCAGCAGGGTCAATACGGCCGTGATGGGCGATGACCTGCATCGAGTGGAGGACGTGGCCAAGCAATCCGGTTCCTCTGTCGACGAGGTGCTCGGAGATCCTGTCAGGTGGAGGCTGACCGAAGTAGCGATCACCCGCTATAACAATGCCCGCCGCACCCAAGAAGGCCTTACGGCGTCCGCGGACGCCGTCAACGAGCGGACCAACGATCACCCGGCCGTATTTCTCCTGAAGTATCAGCCCGAGGCTTTCGGCGGTGCTGGGGCGGCGGCCATCGCGATGGGCAACCCCGACACCGCGGCCAACACCGCGGTTTTGGTTAGTGGAGCGGGCACCAGCGTGCGCGAGGGAACGCTGGCTAAAGCCGATGGGGCGCGCCTGTACGAGGAGTCCGCGCGCGCTGACTCGCGCCATCAAACCGCGGTGGTGATGTGGGTGGGCTACGACACCCCCAACAGCTGGCATGACCCGGGTTTGTGGCAACCGAACATGGCCCGTACCGGAGGGCAGGCGTTGGCCGCGGATGTGAACGCCCTTGCGGTCACCCACGAAGCTGCCCCGACACGTGTGACCGTGGTTGGGCACTCCTACGGATCCACCGTCGTTTCGGATGCCGCCGCGGCGTATGGGATGCGCGCAAATGATGTAGTGCTGATCGGCTCCCCAGGGACTGACCTGGCGCATTCGGCGACCGACTTTCACCTGCCGCCAGGTGGGCACCTCTACGTAGGAGCGGCATCGGGTGATCCGGTCACCTGGTCACCTGGTCATGTGGCGGGACCCGGCGTCTTCGCCGCGAACTTGGCAGGACTCGGCGACGACCCCACCGGCGACGGCTATGGTTCCACGCGGTTCAAGGCGGAGGTGCCGGGCGACTGGACTAATCCGTTCTATGACCACCTTCATTACTTCGACGATGGATCGGAATCGCTGTTCAGCATCGCCGACGTGGTCTCCGGCCATGGTGATGCGCTGCAACGCGACGGCATGACCGCACGTCACCGCGGGGAATACGGCTTGGGTGGATGGGCCGACCCAGAAGCTGCGCGAAGGGCGACGACTGATCACCGCCATCGCGCGCCGCCGCGCTAGCGTCCGGCGCGCTAATTCGTCGCGCGGTTTGGCCGGCCTTTCAAACGCGATAGCACCGAACCACATCGCTGCGAAGCGGAGCTGAAACGCGACGGCGCTTGGACGTACCTGCTGGACATTCTGAAGACGGCGGCCTGAAGTGACATTCGCATCTAGCCGATTAGCCTTGATGAGGTGATGAATCCCCAGCCGCCTCCTCCGGCGCAGTGGACACCGCCCGCCGAACCGAGCAGGCCTACGGCGAATGGCCGCATCGTTCTCGCACTGGTAGTGATTGGCCTGATCGCAGTGGCCGCTCTTGTTGTCGGAATCGTCGACCTTGCGCGACCGAATTCGAGCGGCGCAAGCGCGGCTTCGACGTCCGTGACGCCTTCGCCGACTTTCACGCCCGAGCAGATTGCGACCGCTAAAAAGGATCTTTGCTCTGCGTATCAGTTGGCGTCGCACTCGGTGAATGTGGATACGCACACCTCGGACACGGCTCTCGCGCGTATCTCCCTAGTTAACGGTGCGGGGCTGCTCGATGCGGCAGCGGCGAATCCAGCGCTGAGAGCTAATGATCGGAATGCTGCACAGGCGCTAGCTTCGGCCTATCGCACCTCCAATGCTGTAAGTAGTGATACAGATGCTGCATCGCCGCTCTATCAGACAACGCTTGACGACATAACTCGAACCAATGCTGCCATGGCGGCGATTTGCCGATGAAACGAGAACAAAAGGGACAGATGATCTCGTAGACCGGGTTGCCGTCGCTGGGACAGCTGAACGACAATTTGGCGGGAACGGGGGGTTAGCTCTCAGGAGGGTGCCTGTGCCGGGGGATTTGCCAGCGGGAAAATATACGGTGCCACTCATCGGCCGTTGGTGGCCGCAGCCGTCATCGATGCTCCGGGCCGGTGCGGGGCATTGGAAAGTGCAGCAGCAGCAGCAGGAGCAGTACGCGCAAGAACTGCATGACCAGTGGACACAGTTCGCTTCACGCAATAGGGGACATACGGCCGACGATCTCGTCGCCCGCTTTCAACAGGGCGGAAAACAGCATCTCGATTTGGCAGAAAAGTACAAGGTAAAAGCTGAAGCTTTTGAGAGGGGAGCGGATGCAATCGATAACTTGCGCGAAGGATTACGAGAGATTGCTGACGACTACAACCAACGAATCGCAAATATCGAAAATTCGAATGAACCCAGCCCCGCGAAGACTGCAGATATCGCAAGGTTAGTTGCCGAGGCGAACGGGTTCGCCGCGTATAAGTCGGGCGCGGCCATCGCCACAATTATGGACGGTGTCCAAAAGATCCTTACCGTCGAGGGAGTTCCGCTGTCTTCGGGGGAATTTCTCAACAGTGAGGGGTTAACCACTGAGAGTTCGCCGAAAGCTGGACCAGCTGATGGCGGTCCGCCGGGTACGCACGGTGCTGGCGGCGGATCGCATGGAAGTGCTGGCATTGCAGGGGATGGTGGTTCGCCGGGTGCGCACGGTGCTGGCGGCGGATCGCATGGAAGTGCTGGCCATGCGGGCGATGGTGGTTCGCCGGGTGCGCGCGGTGCTAGCGGTGGTTCAAGTGGCGCAGCCGGAGGCAGCCCTCCGGTCGCTGCCCAAGTCGGTATTGGACATGTACCGGGCGCTCCTGCGATAAGTTCTCCGGCACCCGGCGGTGGTGGACTTTCACCAGCCGCCTTCGGGGGACAATCGCCGGCTTCGCTGGCGAATTCATTCACGACGGGGATGATGGCGGGTCAGCCGGCAGCAGCCGATGCTCATAAGTTTGGCGAGGGCATCTTGAGCGCGACGGGCTCGGCGTCGCCGGCCCAGGCGCCGGTGGTG
>DASSGQ010000102.1:0-3446 GCA_035693385.1 Mycobacterium sp. | reverse complement strand
CGAAGCTGTGCCGCCACCGATGGGCGTGCACGTCGGATACTCCGGCGGCCTGCCCCAGCCGCTTGAGGCGGATCTTGATGCCGTTGGGGTCATCCATGAAGGAGCGGGGCCGGTTGTTGACCGTCATTCTTAACGCTGACGATCGGGGCGGTTGGCGTCAGTTCGGTTGCCGATGACGGTTTGATCTTCTGCGTGCTGTCGGCTGTGGTGGTCGGCTTCGTCACTGTGCCGGGATGGGAAGAATCCTGCCGACGAAGATGACAACGGCCCTCCCGCGTCATGTCGTGGAGGACCGTGGCGGGAGGGCCGTGCTGATGCGCGGAGGCACCGTTGGTGACGGTAGAGGCGGATCCGGTTGGAGTCGAGTCGCGGTTGATGGGCGGGCGGGTCGACTGCCCTGACTGTTCGGGTGCGCTGCGTCCGTGGGGTTGGGCCCGGCCGCGCCGCGTGCACGGGATCGGCGGGGTGTTGCGGCCCCGTCGCGGTCGTTGTGGCGGGTGCCTGGTGACGCATGTGCTGCTGCCGGTGACGGTGCTGCTGCGGCGGGCCTACGCGGCCGACGTGATCGGCGCGGCGCTGCTGGCCCGCGCCGCCGGGCGGGGGCACCGCTCGAGCGGGGCGGCGCTGGAGGTTCCCGCGGCAACGGTGCGGGGCTGGCTACGGGTGACGGCGGGGCGGCTGGAAGCGGTCCGGGTGCGTCTGTTGCAGGTCGCTGTCCGTGCCGGTGTCGACGTGAGGGTGCCGGAGAGGCTCGGCTGCCGGTGGCGGGATCTGCTGGCCGCGTTGGGTGCTGCGACTGCGGCGGTGACGGGCCGGTTCGGGCCGGTTGGGGTGCTCGGCGCGGTGACGGCGTGGCAGGTCGCCGTGGCGTGTTCGGCTGGTCGGCTCCTCGCGCCTGGGTGGCCGGTGGCTGGTGGGCGGCAACCGGCAACACGAGTCGCCCCTGACGTTCGGGGCGGTTGATCGGAAACCTCGCGAGGGTGACTGGCCCGCGCCGGTCCCGGCGCGGGTGTTCCCTGACCGAATCGAGGTTTCGTGACCACGTATGAGCACGACGACGACGCGGCCCGGCGGGCACGGGCACAGCAGGTGGCGCTGTTCCGCTACCAGCTGATCTGCCCTGCCTTGGATCCGGGCTTGTCGACCAAGGCCCGCGGCCGGGTGGTGCGGGCGATCGCCGCCGGCACCCATGCCGGCCCGTTCGGCGGGCAGTACGGCTACTCCCGCGACACGTTGGACCGCTGGATCCGCCGTTACCGCGTCGGCGGGTTCGACGCGCTCACACCGTCGACCCGCCAGCCCGGTAGCCGCATCGACACCACCGTGCTCGAGCTTGCGGTCGCGTTGAAGCGGGAGAATCCCGAGCGCACCGCCGCGCAGGTCGCGCGGATCCTGCGCGCCTCGTCCGGGTGGGCGCCGTCGGAGTCGACGCTGCTGCGCCTGTTCCACCGCCGCGAACTGATGGGTCCGGCCGCCGGCGACGAGCCGGCCGTGTTCGGCCGCTTCGAAGCCGCCGCGCCGAACGAACGCTGGGTCGGCGACGCGTTGCACGGTCCACGGCTCGGTGGTCGCAAGACCTACCTCTTCGCGTTCCTGGACGACCATTCGCGTCTTGCGGTGGGGTACCGGTTCGGGTTCGCCGAAGACACCGTGCGGCTGGCGGCCGCGCTGCAACCCGCCCTCGCGGCGCGGGGCGTCCCGGCGAGCTGCTACGTCGACAACGGCAGTGCCTACGTGGATTCGTGGCTGCTACGCGCGTGCGGCAAGCTCGGCATCCGGCTGATCCACTCCACCCCGCACCGCCCGCAAGGCAGGGGCAAAATCGAACGCTGGTTCCGCGGGGTGCGCGACCAGTTCCTCGTCGAGGTCACCGGCACCACCGCCGAACAGCTTGCCGAGCAGGGATTGTCACCGGCTGCGGCGTTGCTCGAGCTCAACGCCCTATTCACCGCCTGGGTCGAATCGGTCTACCACCACAGCGTGCACTCCGAGACCGGTCAGACACCGTTGCGGCGCTGGGACGACGGCTGGCAGGCCGCCGGGCACGGCCCGGCCATGGCCTCGGCCGACGCGTTGACCGAGGCGTTCCTGTGGTCGCAATGGCGTGTCGTCACCAAGACCGCGACGGTGTCGCTGCACGGCAACACCTACCAGGTCGAACCGGTGCTGGTCGGGCGGAAGGTCGAGCTGGTGTTCTCCCCGTTCAACCTCGAGGTCATCGACGTGCACTACCAAGACGCCCACTACGGCCGCGCGGTGCCGCACCGCATCACCCGCCACGCGCACCCGAAAGCGCGGCCCGAAACACCCGAGCCGGCCCAGGCGCCGGCGACCGGGATCGCCTACCTGCAACTGGTCGCCGACGCCCACCAACAGCAGGTCGCCGCCGATGAACGGATCGGCTTCCACGCCCTCTACTCCACCGGGCAGACAGGGACACAAGCCTCGCCACCAGACAGCGACCAGCTTGCGGGGCAGCTATCGATCGACGACGCCGTGATCGACGACGTCACCCAGCCGCGTGCGGAGGCGGGGGCATGAGCATCAATCGTCTGCAGGCGCACTGGGGTTTCACGAGGATGCCGTTCGGCAGAAGCCTTGCCCCGTCGATGCTGCACCGCCACGACGGGCACGCCGAAGCCGTCGCCCGGATCGGCTGGTGCATCGACCAGCACGCCCTAGGCGTGATCACCGGCGAAGTCGGCGCGGGAAAGACAGTGGCCGTCCGGGCCGCCACCGCAGCGTTGGACACCTCCCGGCACGTGGTGATCTACCTACCCAACCCGTCAGTCGGGGTGCGCGGCATGCTGCACCACGTCGTGTCCGCACTCGGGCAGGTGCCCAGCTTCTACACCGCGACGTTGGTCCCACAGGCCGCGGCGGCGCTGGCTGCCGAGCACGCCGAACGGGGCCGCACCCCGATCGTGATCTTCGACGAAGCGCACCTGCTCGACAACGCCCAACTCGAAGCGGTGCGCATGCTAACCAACCACGAGATGGACTCAGGCGCGCCGTTCGCCGCGCTGCTCGTCGGGCAACCGACGCTGCGGCACCGGCTACGCCTCGGCGTGCTCGCCGCGCTGGACCAGCGGATCTCCGTCCGCTACGCCCTGGCCGGCATGACCGCCACCGAGACGGCCGACTACATCACGCACCACGTGAAGATCGCCGGCCGGACCGACACGCTGTTCAGCCACGACGCGGTCACCTTGATCCACAACGCCTCCCGCGGCTACCCACGCGCGATCAACAACCTGGCCGTCAACGCGCTCACCTCAGCGTTCGCGCGCAACAGCCCCACCGTCGACGAGAAAGCCGCCCGCATCGCGATCTCCGAAACAGGCGCCGACTGACCCGCCACCACCACCACCACCACGCCGAGTACCCCGGCACCGAACCGACCAAGCCCCCGTCCACAACCAGCGGACGGGGCCCTTCCGCACCAC
>DASSGQ010000101.1:0-15113 GCA_035693385.1 Mycobacterium sp. | reverse complement strand
CCGCCGAAAGTCCGAGCGGGCAAGCGCAAATCCACCACATCAAGGTTACCTTCCGACCATTCATCCGGCACCGCCCGGCGACGATGCAGCCCGCGCAGCGGGGTGAGAAGGAGTCGGGCAATCCAGCAACGCCCGGCGACGATGCAGCCCGCGCAGCGGGGTGAGAAGGAGTCGGGCAATCCAGCACCCTCCGGCGACGATGCAGCCCGCGCAGCGGGGTGAGACGGAGCCGGGCAATCAAACCTGACTACCGGGACTCAAATGAAAAAGCCACGCAATTTGAACTCGCCCTGGGCCGACGTTTTTATCAAGTGGATGGCCCGGGCCAACATATGGATTTATCGCCGGAGCAACGGAACGCTCGGCGGGACGGTCCAGAAGGCCCCGGTCGCACTGCTGACCACCATCGGCCGCAAGACCGGTGAGCCGCGGGTGAGTCCGCTGATCTATGTGCGCGACCGCGATCGCGTGATTCTGGTGGGGTCGCGGGGCGGGTCGGACAAACACCCGCTGTGGTACCTCAACCTCAAAGCCGACCCGAAAGTCTCGGTGCAGATCAAAAAAGAAGTGCTCCATTTGCGGGCACGCGACGCCACGGCCGAAGAACGAGCGGAGTACTGGCCCAAGTTGGCCGCCGTATATCCCACCCTCGACGACTACCGGTCGTGGACCGATCGGGTGATCCCGGTCGTGATATGCGATCCCGGGCGGACCAACTAGGCGCCGTAGACGGGAATTGGTGGCCGCGCCTTCGCCAGCAGGTCGGCGACCACCGGTCCCAGCTCGGCCGGGTCCCATCTGGCACCCTTGTCGATCTGCGGGCCATGCGCCCAGCCCTCCGCGACGCGGATCTTGCCACCCTCGACCTCGAATACCTTCCCGGTGACGTCCCGTGATTCGGCGCTGCCCAGCCAGACCACCAGCGGCGAAACGTTTTCCGGTGCCATGGCGTCGAAATCTTGGTCCTGCGTTGCCATCATCTCCGCAAACACCGTCTCGGTCATCCGGGTGCGTGCTGATGGCGCGATCGCGTTGACGGTGACGCCGTAACGACCCATCTCCGCGGCGCCGACGAGCGTCAGCGCAGCGATACCTGCTTTGGCGGCGCTGTAGTTACCCTGCCCGACGCTGCCCTGCAGGCCCGCACCCGAACTGGTGTTGATGATCCGTGCGTCGACCGGTTTCCCTTCTTTGGAGAGTCCACGCCAATACGACGCGGCGTGGCGCATCGTGGCGAAGTGGCCCTTGAGGTGCACCGCAATCACGGCGTCGAACTCATCCTCGCTGGTGTTGGCCATCATCCGGTCCCGCACGATGCCGGCGTTATTCACCAAAACGTCTAGGCCGCCGAAAGTTTCGACGGCGGTCGCAACCAGGTCGGCCGCTTGATCCCAGTCGGCAATGTCGGATCCGTCGGCGACGGCTTCCCCACCGGCCGCGGTGATCTCGTCCACCACGCCCTGCGCGGCGCTGCCGCCGCTTGCGGGCGACCCGTCCAGGCCCACCCCGATGTCGTTGACCACCACACGCGCGCCTTCGGCCGCGAAGGCGAGGGCATGCGCGCGACCGATGCCACCGCCCGCTCCGGTGACGATGACGACGCGGCCGTCCACCACTCCCATACCCCTTGTCTCCTCTACTTGATCGCGCTCGTGGTGGCGAGATAGTGCGGTGGCTCGCCGCCCCCATGCACCTCCAACGTGGCACCGCTGATGTAAGACGCCGCATCTGAGGCCAAAAACGCTGCGGCCCAACCGACATCGTCGGGTTTGGCCAGCCGGCGCAACGGCACATTCTTCGAAATCGCAGCGATCGACTCGGCGTCACCATAGAACAGTTCCGACTGTTCGGTCTCCACCATGCCGACCACGCACGCATTCACCCTGACCTTCGGCCCCCACTCCACCGCGAGTGTCTGCGTGAGGCTCTCCAGACCCGCCTTGGCCGCTCCGTACGCGGCGGTGCCCGGGGTCGGCCGTCGTCCGCTGACACTGCAGATGTTGACGATCGACCCGCCCTGCGCCTGGTTTTGCATCTTATCGTTCGCATGCTGCGAAACAGCCAGTGCACCAATCAGATTGAGCTCGATGATCTTGCGGTTGAACTTCGCGCTGGAATCCGCGGTGAGCATGTATGGGGAACCTCCGGCGTTGTTCACAACGACGTCGAGCCTGCCGTGCCGGTCGACGATCGCGTTGATCAGTGTGTTGACGGCGTCGTCGTCGCGCACGTCGCACGAATGAAACTCATACGGCAGGCCTTCGACGGAACGCCGGGCACAGGTGACAACGCTGGCACCCTGCCCGGCGAAAACCGCACTGATACCGGCGCCTACCCCTCGAACGCCGCCGGTGACCAGAACAACCCGCCCTGCCAGGCCCAAATTGATGGCTTCTCCAGGAAGGGGGCCTCCTTCGGGGCGAGTCACTGTGCTAGCGTACCAAGCAAGTGCTTGCTTAGGTAGCCACGTATTTTGGGAAGGACCTGCCACCTTGCCGATCACATCCACCGTGACCGAACCAGGCATCGTCGCGGTCACCGTCGACTACCCGCCCGTCAACGCCATCCCGTCGCGTGGCTGGTTCGAACTCGCGGAAGCGGTCACCGCGGCGGGCGCCGATCCCGACACCCACGCCGTGATCCTGCGGGCCGAGGGCCGCGGCTTTAACGCCGGTGTCGACATCAAGGAGATGCAGCGGACTGAAGCATTCAGCGCGCTCATCGACGCCAATCGCGGCTGCTTCGCCGCGTTCCGCGCGGTCTACGAGTGCGCGGTCCCGGTGATCGCGGCGGTGAACGGATTCTGCGTCGGCGGCGGCATCGGCCTGGTAGGCAACTCCGACGTCATCGTCGCCTCCGACGACGCCACCTTCGGGCTGCCGGAGGTGGAGCGCGGCGCGCTGGGTGCGGCGACTCACCTGTCGCGACTGGTGCCCCAACACATGATGCGACGGCTGTTCTTCACCGCGGCGACCGTGGATGCCGCCACCTTGCACCACTTCGGCTCCGTGCACGAGGTGGTGCCCCGCGCCGAACTCGACGAAGCCGCTCTGCGGGTGGCCCGCGACATCGCCGCCAAAGACACGCGCGTGATCCGTGCGGCCAAAGAGGCGCTCAACTTCATCGACGTGCAACGGGTCAACTCGAGTTACCGTATGGAGCAAGGCTTTACGTTCGAGCTCAACCTCGCCGGAATATCCGACGAGCACCGCGACGCGTTCGTCGAAAAGTCATGAGCAATAAGTTGACGACCCTTGACGAGGCCGTCATGCAATTGCGCAGCGGCATGACGATCGGCATCGGCGGCTGGGGGTCGCGGCGCAAACCCATGGCCTTTGTGCGGGCCATGCTGCGCACCGACATCACGGACCTGACAGTGGTCACCTACGGCGGACCCGACCTTGGACTGTTGTGCTCGGCCGGCAGGGTCAAGCGCGTCTACTACGGGTTCGTCTCGCTGGATTCGCCGCCCTTCTACGATCCGTGGTTCGCCAAGGCCCGCACCAGCGGAGCTCTCGAAGCCCGGGAAATGGACGAGGGCATGCTGCGCTGCGGGCTGCAAGCCGCGGCTCAACGCCTGCCGTTCCTGCCGACGCGTGCCGGGCTGGGCAGCTCGGTCCCGGACTTCTGGGAGGGCGAGCTGCGAACCATCACCAGTCCCTATCCGGCTCACGGTGGCGGACGCGAGACGCTGATTGCCATGCCGGCGTTGCGCCTGGACGCCGCCTTCGTGCACCTCAATCTCGGTGACAGCCAAGGCAATGCGGCGTACACGGGCATCGACCCCTACTTCGACGATCTCTTTTTGATGGCCGCCGAGAAGCGCTACCTGTCGGTGGAGCGCGTCGTGTCGACCGAAGAGCTGATCAAGGCGGTGCCGCCACAGGCACTGTTGGTGAACCGGATGATGGTCGACGCGGTTGTGGAGGCGCCCGGCGGCGCCCACTTCACCACCGCCGCACCCGATTACGGCCGTGACGAGACGTTCCAGCGGCACTACGCCGAAGCGGCCTCGTCGGAAGAGGGCTGGCGGCAGTTCGTCCAGACCTATCTGTCGGTCGGCGAAGACGACTACCAAGCTGCGGTGCGTTCATTCGGACAGCAGGCATCGTCGTGACCAACGCGGTGAGCACCCGGGCCGAGGTGTGTGCGGTCGCCTGCGCCGAATTGTTCAGGGCGGCAGGCGAAATCGTGGTCAGCCCGATGACGAACATGGCCGCCATCGGCGCCCGGTTGGCGCGCCTCACTTTCTCGCCCGATATCCTGCTGACCGACGGTGAGGCGCAGCTCCTGGCGGACACCCCGGCACTGGGTGCGTCCGGAGCCGTTGAAGGCTGGATGCCATTCGGACGGGTGTTCGAGACGCTGACGTGGGGGCGGCGCCATGTGGTGATGGGCGCCAATCAGGTTGACCGTTTCGGCAATCAGAACATTTCGGCATTCGGCCCGCTGCAGCACCCGACCCGGCAGATGTTCGGCCTCCGCGGCGCGCCCGGCAACGCCATCAACCACGCCACCAGTTACTGGGTCGGCAACCACTCGAAGCGGGTGTTTTGCGAGGCCGTCGACGTGGTCTGCGGCATCGGCTGGGACAAGGTGGACGCGGACAACCCCGCATTTCGGTTCACCGGCACCTACCGAGTGGTGTCGAATCTGGGCGTATTCGACTTCGGCGGCCCACAGCACACCATGCGGGCACTGAGCCTGCACCCCGGCGTGTCACCCAACGAAGTCCGCGAAAACACCTCGTTCGAGGTGCACGGCCTTGACGCGGCCGAGGTGACCCGGCTGCCCACCGACGACGAGCTGCGCCTGATCCGCGCGGCTATCGATCCGAAGGCGTTGCGCGACAAAGAGGTACGTTCATGAGGTTGCGCACGCCGCTGACCGAGCTGGTCGGCGTCGAGCACCCGGTGGTGCAAACCGGGATGGGCTGGGTCGCCGGCGCCCGGCTGGTGTCTGCCACGGCCAACGCGGGCGGCCTCGGCATCCTGGCTTCGGCGACCATGACGCTGGACGAGCTGGCGACGGCCATCGGCAAGGTCAAGGCCGCCACCGACAAGCCGTTCGGCGTGAACATCCGCGCCGACGCCGCCGACGCCGGTGACCGCGTCGAGTTGATGATCCGCGAGGGCGTGAAGGTGGCATCGTTCGCTTTGGCGCCCACGCAGGACCTGATAGCCCGGCTGAAAGAGGCTGGGGCAGTGGTGATCCCGTCGATCGGCGCGGCCAAACACGCGCGCAAGGTGGCGGCCTGGGGCGCCGACGCGATGATCGTGCAGGGCGGCGAGGGCGGCGGACACACCGGGCCCGTCGCCACGACGCTGCTGCTGCCGTCCGTGCTGGACGCGATGAAGGCCACCGGGATCCCGGTGATCGCGGCGGGCGGTTTCTTCGACGGACGCGGGCTCGCGGCGGCCTTGTCCTATGGAGCCGCGGGCGTGGCGATGGGTACCCGGTTTCTGCTCACTTCGGACTCCACGGTGCCCGACGCGGTGAAAAGGCGCTATCTGGAGGCGGCGCTGGACGGCACCGTGGTCACCACGCGGGTCGACGGCATGCCGCACCGCGTGCTGCGCACCGGATTGGTCGAAAGGCTGGAAAGCGGCTCGCGGGCAAGGGGTTTCGCTGCGGCGGTGGGTAATGCCGCGAAGTTCAAGAAGATGTCGCGGATGACCTGGCGCTCGATGATCGCCGACGGCATGGCGATGCGCCACGACAAGGAGATGACCTGGTCGCAGGTGGTGATGGCGGCGAATACCCCGATGCTGCTGAAAGCCGGGCTGGTCGAAGGCAATACCAAGGCCGGGGTCCTGGCCTCCGGACAGGTGGCCGGCATCCTCGACGACCTGCCGTCGTGTGCGGAGCTGATCGATTCGGTCGTTCACGACGCGATCGAGCAGCTACGGGCGGCGTCTGCACTGGTCGAGGACTAGCGTGGCCGCCTTTACTGAAGCCCAGGGCTAAAATTCGTCGTACTTAAGCTATATTCTTCACATGGCTTTGATGAAGCTTGATGCTTCACCGCGGGCGACGCTCCTCGGCGACGTCGTCGGATCACGGCGCGCGGCCGACCGGTCCGAGCTGCACCTGGTCATCACGAAAGCCCTGCGCCGCGTCGCCGCCACTGCGATCGACCCGCCGGCATTCACCGTCGGCGACGAGTTTCAGGGCGCCTACGCGACCGTGGGCGACGCGCTCGATGCCGCGCTGGTACTGCGGCTGACCGTGAGCCCCGAAATCGACATCCGGTTCGGGATCGGCTGGGGCACGGTCACCATCCTCGACGCCGATGCGGGAATCCAGGACGGACCCGGCTGGTGGGCCGCGCGAGACGCCATCCAACACACCGCACAGGTGCAGCGGCAGCCCGGCTTCGCGCTGGTTCGCACGACGTTTCGGGCGGCCGACGACAGCCGTGACGACGTCGCCGCAATCAACGCGGCCCTGCTGTGTCGGGACCATCTGCTTGGATCACTCGATGAACGCTCACAGCGGATTTTGAAGGGCTTGATGAACAACCGGACCAAAAAGGAACTGGCCGCCGACGAGGGCATCAGTCCCTCGGCGGTGTCCCAGCGCGCTAGCCGCGACGGCTTGGATCTGATTGTGCTTGCCAGCCAATATCTTCGGAGTCTGGCGTGAGCATCGTCGCGGTTTTGCTCATAGCGCTGGGCGTGGCCGACCTGTGTCGACGGGCGATTCGCGTGGCGTGGCCCCCGCTGGTAATCGGACCGGTCGTGGTGGTGGTGTGTGCGGTGCTGTGTGCCCTGTGGCGTGGCGGCGACATCCCCTTGCTCGTCCTAGCGGCCGTCGCCGCGGTTGTCTGGGAGTGGCTATGCCTGCGCAGCGAACGCAGCGGCAAGCGGCAAGCCGCGCCCCTGGCCGTGTTCGCCATCGCGCTGGCGCTGCTGATGGTGTTGTCCGGATGGTCTTCGGCGGTCGACGGCATCGTGGCGCAGTGGTCGGCCTGGGTACAGCTGCCGCTCAACCACGTCACGCCCACTCGACTGCTGATGGTCGTGGGTGTGGTGCTGATGCAGTTCGCCACCGGCAATCAGCTGGTGCGCCTCGTGCTCGGATCAGTGGGCGCGGTACGTCCTCCCGGCGAACCGCAGCCATCGGACCGCCTCAAGGGAGGCCGCCTGCTCGGCCCTCTGGAACGCCTGCTGATCCTGGGCCTCGGCCTAGGCGGACAGGTGGCCGCGGCCAGCGCCGTCGTCGCCGCAAAGGGCATCATCCGGTTTCCCGAGTTGAACGCCCAAAAAAGCAGCAACGGTGAGGTCGGCATCGATGAGTTGACCGAGTACTTCCTGGTGGGCAGCTTCGCGAGTTGGCTGCTGGCGCTTGGCGGCATCGCGCTGGTGCTGGCTGCGCGGTAACGGGTTGCGCGAGTGTGCAATTCACGACGCGACACGCCGAGAGGACGTCGCGAGGTTCACATTCGGCAAAGAGGGGCGCCACCCGGCAGCACGCATGGCAGCGACGACGCGGGCGACGTACGTGCCTCGCCGGTATCGGAGTAGCTCGCTACTGACCCTGATCACGGTCCAGCCCAGATCGAGCAATGCGGTATAGCGGTCGATGTCGCGGTCGCGCTGCTGCGCGCTCGTCCAGTGCTGAGGGCCGTCGTACTCGATGCCGACCCGTAAATCCCTGTAACCCAAGTCAATGCGCGCAACGAAGTCACCGTAGTCGTCGAGGACCGTGATCTGCGTCTGGGGCACAGGCAGGCCCGCCTCGACCAACACCAGCCGGCTTCGCGTCTCCTGTGGCGATTCCGCACCTCCGTCGACAAGCGGCAAGACCCGTCGGAGCCGGACCAGTCCACGCGCGCCCGGATGTTCGGCGATGACCCCCTCCACATCTGTGAGCTTTAGCGCGGTCGCATTCGTCAATGCGTCAAGTCGCTGGAGTGCCTGCAGCCGAGAGGTCGTTCGGCGCCCGATATCGAATGCCGTACGTGCCGGCGTGGTTACCGGCATGTCGTCGACTTCGCCAACCTCGCCGTCGGCCAGCGTGTCCTTATGCACCGTGATGCGCGCCGGCGGGCGGCGATTGTCGTGTATGAGCTCGGCGTCGAGCGCCGGGCTCACCCACTTGGCGCCAAGTAGTGCCGCCGCCGAATTGCCTGCGATGACCGCCTTGCGCCGCGACCACAGCCATGCCGCCTGCGCTCGCTGGCGTGCCGTCAACTCGATGCCGCTGGGGCCGTATACGCCTGGGTACACCGCCTCATAGAGCGAACGCATCACCCGCTCCGGCATGGCATTGGCGGCTAAGGCTTCACAGCCCAAAAAGAGTTCCGTCATGCCAGGGATGCTGCCGCGGGCCACTGACAGGGCCGCGAGTGTGCAATTTACGACGCGACACGCCGAGAGGACGTCGCGAGGTTCACATTCGGCGCAGGGCGCAGGGAGTTACAGCCGCTCGATGATCGTGACGTTGGCGGTGCCGCCGCCCTCGCACATCGTCTGCAGACCATACCGGCCGCCGACGCGCTCCAACTCGTTGAGCATGGTGGTGAACAGCTTGGCCCCGGTGGCGCCCAGCGGATGGCCGAGGGCGATCGCGCCGCCGTTGGGGTTGACCTTGTCCGGATCGGCCTTGATCTCCTTGAGCCAGGCCAGCACGACCGGCGCGAACGCCTCATTGATCTCGACGGTGTCGATGTCGTCGATGCTCAGTCCGGTCTTTTGCAGCGCGTAGCGGGTGGCCGGGATGGGCCCGGTCAACATGAACACCGGATCGGCGGCGCGCGCACTGATGTGGTGGATGCGCGCCCGGGGCGTCAGCTTGTGGTCCTTGACGGCCTGCTCCGAGGCGAGCAGCACCGCACTGGCGCCGTCGGAAATCTGACTGGCCATCGCCGCGGTCAGCCGACCCCCCTCGACCAACGGCTTCAAGGTGGCCATCTTTTCCAGTGACGATTCGCGCGGGCCCTCGTCGATCCGAAACGGCCCAAATTCGGTTTCCACAGTGATGATCTCGTTGTCGAAGTGGCCGCCGCGGATCGCCGCGAACGCGCGCTGGTGGCTGGCCAGCGCGTATTGCTCCATCTCTTCGCGGGACAGGTTCCACCTCTCGGCGATTAGCTCGGAGCCGCGGAATTGGGAAATCTTCTGATCGCCGTACCGGTGCAGCCATCCCTTGGACTCATTGGTCGGCGACGTGAAGCCGAACTGCTCGCCGACCGTCATCGCCGACGAGATCGGAATCTGGCTCATGTTCTGCACGCCGCCGGCCACGATCAGGTCGGCCGTGCCGGACATGATCGCCTGCGCACCAAAGGAAATCGCCTGTTGGCTGGACCCGCACTGCCGGTCGACTGTGACGCCGGGAACCTCTTCGGGATAGCCGGCGGCCAGCCACGAGAGCCGGGCGATGTTGCCCGCCTGTCCCCCGATCGCGTCGACGCAACCGGCGATCACATCATCGACAGACATGGGGTCGACGTCAGACCGGTCGAGCAACCCGCGCCACGCCAACGCACCCAGGTCGACGGGGTGTATGCCTGCCAGCGATCCATTGCGCTTGCCGACCGCGGTACGTACAGCATCGATGACGTACGCCTCGGGCATTTCACGCTCCCTCGTCGGTCTTTTCAGAATCCGCAGTAATCCCGCCGAGCACGATGGCGAGATATTGCTGACCCACCTGCTCCGCGGTGAGCGGCCCGCCGGTCCGATACCAGCGCACCGACACCCAGGTGGTGTCACGGATGAATCGGTAGACGAGGTCAACGTTGAGATCGGGCCGGAAGTAGCCCTCGTCGATGCCCTGATTGAGCACCTCGACCCACATCTTGCGCTGTTGGCGGTTCATGTCCTCGATGTAGGCGAACCGGGGCTGCGATGACAGCCGTTTGGCTTCGTCCTGATAGATCACGACCTGCGCATGCCGATCCTCGATCGCCTCGAACGACGCCATGAACAGTCCCTTGAGTCGCTCCAGCGGATTGGCTTCGCTGTCAACGATTTCGCGGTAGCGGGCGAACAGCCAGTCGAGAAAACTGTGCAGCACCTCGTCGACCATCTCCTCCTTGGAAGAGAAATGGTGGTAGAGGCTGCCGGAAAGGATGCCGGCTCCGTCGGCGATGTCGCGCACGGTGGTGGCGCGCAGGCCACGCTCGGCGAACATGGTCGCGGCGAGCTCCAGCAACTCGTCGCGGCGGCTGATCGCCGGGTTAGGCTCGCGGTCCACCCGATCAGAGTATCAACCAAGCGCTTGCTCGGCCAGCCGTGATGGGCGCGCCCGAATCCCAGACATGTCGCGCTACGGCATCACCGCCTCATGGCGGACACGGGCGCCGGCAGCGTTCATTCTGGACCAACGAAAGCCGTCCCCGCGTGGTCTGTCTTGAGATTATCGGCCAAAACCGAGAGCAATCCCCCGAATCGTCGTAGTCTCACTCGCGTTGGGGGCAGCCCGACTACCGACAAACGGCTCTCAGTGTGGAGGTCAACAGCCATGAGTTTCTTGGTGTTACCGCCAGAGATCAATTCCTTGCGGATGTTTACCGGTGCCGGTTCTGCACCCATGCTGGGGGCTGCGGCGGCGTGGACCGACCTGGCCGACGAGCTGGGAACAGCAGCGGATTCGTTTTCGTCGGTGACCTCGGGGCTGGCAACTCAGGCATGGCAGGGGCCGGCGTCGCAGGCGATGACGGCCGCGGCGGCGCCTTACGCGAGCTGGCTGAGCGCGGCCTCGGCCCAGGCAGCGAACGCGGCCGGACAGGCGCAGGCGGTGACCAGTGCGTTTGAGGCGGCCTTGGCGGCGACGATCCACCCGCTCGCGGTGACGGCCAACCGCAATACGTTCGTGCAGCTGGTGATGTCGAACTTGTTTGGCTTCAACGCGCCGGCGATCGCGGCTGCTGAGGGCCAGTACGAGGAGATGTGGGCTCAGGACGTGTCCGCAATGGTGGGCTACTACGGTCAGGCGTCGGCGGCGGCCGCCCAACTGCCGCCATTGCAAGCGCTGCAGAGCCTGCCAAGCCTCATGGGCCTGGCGGGCAGCCCGACCGCGGCCGCCACGCCTGCGGCGCCCAACACGACCCCGGGTATCAACCTGGGTGTCGGTAACAAGGGCGGCTCCAACCTGGGCAGCGGGAACACCGGTAGCGGGAACGTCGGCAACGGAAACACCGGCAACTCCAACTTTGGCGGCGGAAACGTCGGCGACTCCAACATTGGTAGCGGAAACAACGGCGGCGCAAACATTGGCTTGGGGAACATCGGCAACCGCAACGTCGGCTTTGGAAACCAGGGCGTCCCCATCAGCGGCGCGGACCCGGGCGGCGGTAACCAAGGCTTCGGCAACCTCGGCAACTCTAACGCCGGCTTCGGAAATCAAGGCAACAGTAACCAAGGCGCCGGAAACACCGGCAACGCAAACAGCGGGTTCGCAAACACCGGCAACAGCAACATCGGGATCGGAAACACCGGCAACAACGACATCGGGATCGGGCTCACCGGCAACAATCAGGTGGGAATCGGCGGGCTGAACTCAGGCAGCGGCAACATCGGCTTGTTCAACTCGGGCACAAACAACATCGGCTTCTTCAACTCCGGTAGCGGCAACATCGGCATCTTCGACGCAGGCACTAATACCTTCACCGGCGGCATGAATAACTTTGGCATCGGCGAATCGGGCATCGGCAACCTAGGAATGGGGAACTCGGGCTTCGGAAACTTCGGCTTGGGCAACTCGGGCATCATAGACACCGGCCTCTTTAACACGGGCGCGACGGACACCGGCATGGCGAACGCGGGCGCTAACAACACGGGCAATGCGAACTCCGGCAGCATCAACACGGGCAGCGGGAATTCGGGCAACTTCAACACCGGCTTCTTCAATTCGGGCAACTTCAACACGGGCTCCGGGTTCGTCACCGACACCCCCAACACCATGGTCTCGGGCTTCGGCAACACGGGTACCCTCGTCTCGGGCTTCTTCAACACGTCCAGCGGCGGCGCGTTCAACGGCGAAATGTCGGGCTTCTTCAACACGGCCAGCGGCGGCTCCGTCACAGACAGCGACACGTCGGGTTTCTTCAACACCGGCATCACGGCACCAATACCAATAATGGGCTTCCCGACGTCTGGCCTCGCTAGCGGCTTTAACTCGGGCCTGCTGAATATGGGCACCGGTCTCGCGGGGTTATTTAACCTGATCCGGCTGTAGCAACTGGTCAGCTCACGGGTGCTGGCTGGATACCGAGATCACCTCGCCGGTGAGGTAGCTCGAGTAGTCGCTGGCCAGAAACGCGATGGTGGCCGCCACTTCCCAGGGTTCGGCGGCGCGCCCAAACGCCTCGTCGGCCGATAGCCGATCGAGAAGGTCGGCCGAGGTCGTCTTGTCCAGAAACTTGTGCCGCGCGATGCTGGGCGAGACCGCGTTGATCCGGACTCCGTACTCGACGGCTTCCATTGCGCTGCACCGGGTTAACGCCATCACTCCCGCCTTGGCCGCGGCATAGTGCGCTTGCGAGTGCTGGGCGCGCCAGCCCAGAACGCTGGCATTGTTGACGATCACCCCGCCGTGCCCAGCGGCACGGAAATAGCGCAGCGCGGCTCGGGTGGCCCGGAACACCGACGTCAGCGTCACATCCAGGACGCGGTCCCATTCGTCGTCGGTCATGTCGGCCACCGGCGTCTGTCCGCCCAGCCCGGCGTTGTTGACCAGCACGTCGATGCGCCCCATCCGCGCGGTTGCCGAGTCGATCAGGGCGTCGACCTGGGCGGTGGACGTCACGTCGCACAACACCTTCTCGACACGGCCCTGTCCCAGCGCGGACAGTTCGTCTGCGGTCTCCCCCAGCCGGCGTTCGTGGTGGTCGGAGATCACCACGTCGGCGCCCTCTGCCAGGGCCCGCCGTGCGGTCGCGGACCCGATGCCGGTGCCCGCGGCGGCGGTCACGATTACCACCTTGCCTTGCAGAAGGCCGTGTCCGGCAACCTCTTTCGGCGCTTCGGACAAAATACTCATCCCTTAGCCTCTCGGGGTAGGCCGAGCACGCGCTCAGCGATGATGTTGCGCTGGATCTCGTTGGACCCGCCGTAGATGGTGTCGGCCCGGGTGAACAGAAACAACCGCTGCCATTCGTCGAACTCGCCATCGGGCATTGTCATCCCCGGCTTGCCGACCACGTCCATCGCCAGCTCACCGAGGCTCCGATGCCAGTTGGCCCACAACAACTTCGACACGTTGTCCTGTCCGGGCTGCTCGTTGTCCATGGTGGCCAAAGCGTAGCTGCGCATGGCGCGCAGGCCGGCCCACGCCCGCGTCAGCCGCTCCCGGATGAACGGGTCGTCGGCGGCGCCGTTGCTCTGCGCGAGCGCGGCGAGCCTGGAAAGCTCACGCGCATAGATGATCTGCTGCCCGAGCGTGGAGACGCCCCGCTCGAAGGTCAGCGTTCCCATCGCGACGCGCCAACCGTCGCCCGGCGCGCCGACAACCAGGTCGGCGTCGGTGCGGGCGTCGTCGAAGAACACCTCGTTGAACTCCGAGGCGCCGGTGATCTGGACGATGGGCCGGACCTGGACGCCGGGCTGGTCCAGCGGCACCAGCAGATACGACAAACCGGCGTGGCGCTTAAAGCCCTTTTCGGTACGCGCGATCACGAAGCACCACTGCGAGACGTGCGCGTATGACGTCCACACCTTCTGGCCGTTGATGACCCATTGGTCGCCGTCGAGCTGGGCGGTGGTCGACACGCTGGCCAGGTCGCTGCCGGCGCCGGGTTCCGAATACCCCTGACACCACAGCTCGGTGACGTCAAGGATCCGCGGCAGGAAGCGTTGCTGCTGCTCGCGGGTGCCGAACGCGATCAACGTCGGTCCCAGCAGCTCTTCCCCGAAGTGATTGATCTTTACCGGCGCGTCGGCGCGGGCGTACTCCTCGTAGAACGCCACCCGGTGTGCGGTCGGAAGGCCCCGCCCGCCGTGCTCAACCGGCCAGCCCAGACAGGTCAGTCCGGCCGCCGCGAGGTGCTGGTTCCACGCCCGGCGCTCTTCGAACGCCTCGTGCTCGCGTCCCGGTCCGCCGAGACCCTTGAGCTCCGCGAATTCGCCGACGAGATTGTCGGCGAGCCACTGGCGGACTTCGGCCCGGAACTCCGCGACGTCCTGCATGCCCTGTAGGCTAACCTACCAAGCACTTGCTTTGTAAGCGCCGCCGCGTGAGGTAGGGGTCCCCGCTTGCAGGGGCGCGCCCGGGCGTGAGGAGGATCAGTGACCAACGATCCGCGCACCGTGCCCGCGGCACTGGATCGCTTGGCGCGCCGACTCCCCGGGCACGCGGCCCTTATCACCGACGAACGTTCCTTCACCACTGCCGAATTGCGTGACGAGGTACACCACGCCGCGGCCGCGCTCATCGCGCTCCGCGTCAAACCGCAAGACCGGGTGGCTATCTGGTCGCCGAACACCTGGCACTGGGTGGTCGCCTGCCTGGCGATCCACCATTGCGGCGCTGTCATGGTGCCGCTCAACACGCGGTATACCGCGACGGAGGCGAACGACATCCTGGCCCGCACCGCAGCGCCGGTGCTGTTCGCGATGGGCCAATTCCTCGGCAACGATCGCGTCGCCGAGCTCGACCGAGACGCGCTGCCGGCGCTCCGGCACGTCGTGCGAATCCCGATAGACACCGCAGAGACTGGTGTCGGGACGTGGGACGAGTTCATCGTCCAGGGTTCTGCGGCGGTAGGCGTCGTCGACCGCGCTGCCGCCGTCAGCCCCGACGACGTCAGCGACATTCTGTTCACCTCCGGCACTACCGGCCGTAGCAAAGGCGTGCTGTGCGCCCACCGGCAATCGCTGTCGGCCTCGGCATCGTGGGCCGCCAACGGCAAGATCACCAGCGACGACCGCTACCTGTGCATCAATCCGTTCTTTCACAACTTCGGTTACAAGGCCGGCATCCTGGCCTGTTTGCAGACCGGCGCGACGCTGATCCCGCACCGGACGTTCGATCCGCTGCGCGCGCTGCAGGCCATCGAGCAACACCGCATCACCGTGCTGCCCGGGCCGCCCACCATCTACCAGACCCTGCTCGACCACCCCGCCCGCGGTGACTACGACCTGAGCTCGCTGCGGTTCGCGGTGACC
>DASSGQ010000100.1:0-5639 GCA_035693385.1 Mycobacterium sp. | reverse complement strand
TGATCACTGACGCGCAGAATCGGACGACACGCGAATTGGCTACCCGGACAGCAGAATTGATCGCCGCTGCGCGTGGAGGGACAGTGACGCCGGCGGATCTGCGCGGCTCGACGTTCACCGTGTCGAACTTCGGTGCGCTAGGCGCCGACGACGGTGTGCCGGTTATCAACCATCCCGAAGCGGCCATTCTGGGTATGGGTGCGATCAAGCCTCGGCCGGTGGCCGTCGGCGATCAGGTTGTCGTGCGGTCGACGATGACGCTGACGTGCGTGTTCGACCATCGTGTCGCCGACGGCGCCCAGGCGGTGCAGTTCCTTCGCGAACTGCGGGATCTGATCGAGTCGCCCGAGACCGCCCTGTTGGATCTGTAGGCCGTCCCACCGTCCGGCGTGTCGTGCGTGCGGCCGCCTACTTGCGTCGTGCCGCGGCCAACCGGGCGGCGAATTCCGGCGACCGGATCGACGTCGCTTGCGGCCCCAGCTCGGTGCGCATGGCAAGTTCGTGTTGCTCGGTATCCACCGAGCCCGGGCTGGCCGTGGCACGCATGGTGGCCTTGGTCGCCAGCACAACGTCGCGGGGAGCCGCTGCGGGGCCCGCGGCCAACTCGAGGGCAGCGGCGACGGGGTCGTCGGCGACGCTGAGCGCCAAGCCGTACCGCACCGCGGATTCGGCGTCGAAGCGCATGCCGAACAACACCGCCGCGCGAGCCACCTGCGGACCCACCGCGCGCTGCAACATCCACGTCGCGCCCCCGCCGGGGTGTAAGCCCAGCTGTTGGAAGCGGGCGTCGAACAACGCACCGGGCCCGGCGATGCGGACGTCGGCGGCCAGCGCCAGGTTCAGGCCTGCGCCGACAGCCGCCCCATTGACCGCGGCGATCGTGGGCAATCGGCAAGCGCCGACGGCCATGAAACCGTCGTAGAGCCGCTGCAGTCCCGACTCCGCCGCTTCGCCTCCGGCAGCCCCCAGGGCACTGAGATCCGCGCCGGCGCAGAAGGCCTTTCCCGCGCCCGTGATCACGACGGCGTGCACATCGGGATCGGCTTCGGCGTGCTCGACGGCGTCGCGCAGGCACCTCGACATCTCGTCGGTGAGGGCGTTGCGCCGACCGGGGTCGTTGACGGTGATGAGCGCGACACGATTGTCGACGCTGAACAAGACGGGGTCGGTTTGGACCATCGGCACCTCCGCGTTGCCAGGTTCGGTCTCGGGAGCGAACGAAAGACAGGACCGCTCAGGCCTGCGTCAGACGTTGAGACCCGAGAACATGATCTGACCCGGATCATACTTCTGCCGGATGGCCGACAGCCGGGACAGGTTCGCGCCGAAGTACCGCGAAGCCGGTTGGTTCGCCTCCAGGTAATTCACGTAACCGCCCACCGAATACGGTTGCACCGCTTGGTGTGCCGTGTTGAGCCAGCTGGTGGCTGCGGACGGGTTACCGGATGACTCGACGTACCACTGCACCAGCGAGGACTGCCGCCGCCACGGGAAGGCGGAGGCCCCCGGCGCCACACTGGCGAGGGCGCCGTCGAGCGCGTGCATGATCACCAACGCACGGCCCGCCCCGTGAGGAAAGGCGTCGAACGCCGAGGCGATCCCCTGGGCGGCAGCGGGGGTGATCGTCGAAAATACGTCCGATCCGCCGACATATCCGAGCGGCGACGGGTTGAGGTTCCCGACGGCCAGATACTTCACCAGATCCAAATAATTGAACGTGTGGTTCTCGGTCCCGGTCGGTTGCGTTCCCACCGCCGAGGTGATCGCGCTCGCCACGTTGTTGCCCGACCCGGCCGGGCAGGTCGCCATGATGCGACAGTGATTGCCCATCGCGTCGGCGGTGGCGTCGGCCAATGCCCAGCTGCGTTGGTCGGCGGTACGTAGCCAGTTCTGCCAGCCGAGGAGAACCTGCGCGAATGACTGTGCCGGGAAGTTGAGGTTGACGACGTCGACGTCGCTGGTGGGAAAGGTGGCGAAGGTCAGCGACGTGGTCACCCCGGCGTTGCCGCCACCGCCGCCGCGCAACGCCCAGAACAGATCGGGGTTGTTGGCGCTGGACGCCGTGACCGCCTGGCCGCCGGGCAGCACCACCGACGCCGACATCAATTGGTCACACAGCAGGCCCGCATGCCGGGACTGGGCGCCCAGCCCGCCGCCCAGGGCGTGGCCCGCCGCACCGACCGACGGGCAGGTACCCGTCGGGATCCCCCGGCCGGCCGCGGCCAGCGCCTCGTGTATCGCATACAAGCTGGTCGCGGGCGTCACCGTGACCTGCCCGCTGGCGGCGTCGTAATTGATTCCGCCGGGCAGCTGGCGCAGGTCGAGCACCATCGCGCCGTTCGCCGTGGACGCCCCCACATAGGAGTGCCCACCGCTGCGTGGAGCGACCTTGAGGTTGTGCGCGGCGGCGAATGCCATCGCTTTCTGCACGTCCGCCGCTGACGTGGGAACAACGACGGCCGCCGGTGTCGAGTCGTTGTAGTTAGTGTTGAAAACCTGTTTGGCCGCAGCGAATTGACCGCTATCCGGTCGTATCACTTGGCCGCCGATGGTGGTGGAAAGTCCGTCCCAGCCCGAGGTTCTCGGATCGGCAATGGCTCGGCCCGATCCGAAAACCGCGCCGGCGGCTAACGCCCCGACGGCGCCCCGCAGAAACGTCTGACGCGAGATCGCGCGCGTCGGCTCCCGCTGTAGCGTCATGTCCGCAGTGTGGGCTACTCGGCATCAAAAACCGCCGCCGCCCACGACGTGTCGCGGGACTGTTAGCAGGTTGTGACAGGCCCTGACTCGTGAAATCCGCGCCTCGCGGCTGCAGGTCAGGTAGCGAACTACACGTGTGCCATGGCGGCGATCGGCTCAGGCTTGAACCGGTGGGGGAGCGTTCCGCCACAAAGTGGCGTCAGTACGGCTGTCGTGGCGGCGGCTTGTTTATGACCGAATACTGCGCGCACGATCGGCCCGGCCGCGTCGCGTTTGCCGCGAAACTTCCGGGCCACATCATCACCGTGCCGCTACGCCCCGATACGTCGTTGATGGTTCACCGGCAAGGGTTTCTCTGCGGCGTCGGCGACATTCGACTGTCACGGAGCTTTCAACGCCGCCTCGGGGCGGGCGTGTTCGGCGGAACGGGGTTCATCCTGCAGCAACTGACCGGCGCCGGGCAGGCCTGGGTGGAGCTATCGGGTGAGATCGTGCCCTACACATTGGCTCCGGGAGAAACCCTGCGGGTACATCCCCGCCACGTCGGCATGTTTGAACCCTCGGTCTCCTTCGACGTCACCATGGTGCGCGGAATCGCCAATGCCCTCTTCGGCGGCGACGGGTTGTTCATGGCCTCACTTACCGAACCCGGACGCGTCTGGCTACAGACCATGACGATCAGCAACCTGGCCCACGCGATAGCGCCTTATCTTCCAGGGCGTTCCGAGGACTCGGGTGGCGGCGGCATGGCCAGGACACTGGGCGACCAGCTCTCCGGCAGCTAGCGATATCGCCGAAGGGCGGCGAATTATGGGCGGGGGCTTACGGTTTCGCCGTCGTTACGCGGGGGGTTAGGTCCGGAGCAGCTACGGCACCGTTGACTAGTCCCTGAGATCGACGCGACCCGTCCGTAGCCGGGTCACCCGCACCTTGCTTTACTCTCTTATAGTGCAACGTGTTTGGGATTGTCGCGGCTTGGCTCAGCGCGATGACAAGCTCAGCGGCAGCTGATCTTTGTTCGGTCAGGTCTGGTGTGCTCCGGTGGCCTGGTAGATCACACGGCGGGCGATTTCGACTGCGTGGTCGGCGAAACGTTCGTAATAGCGGCTGAGCAGCGTGACATCGACGGCGGCAGCGGTCCCGTGTGGCCAGCTGTGGTCGCTGACGATGGTGAACAGCTGTCGGTGGATGTCGTCTATGGATTGGTCCTCGACGGACAGCTGCGCGGCTTGGTGCGGATCACGAGATAGCACAGCGGCTTTGGTGTCGTTGCCGAGTCGCACTGCGATGCGCCCCATTTCGGCGAAGTACCCGCTGACCTCGTCGGGCACTGCGGTCCCGGGGTGGCGGCGGCGGCTGATTTTGGCGACGTGTAGTGCAAGGGCGCCCATGCGGTGAGCATCGGCAACGTCTTGTAGGGCGCTGACCACTCTGCGTAGATCACCGGCAACGGGTGCTTGCAGGGCAAGCACCGTGAAGGCATCGGCTTCCAGCTGTGAACACCGGTAAGCGATCTCGTGATGGCGGTCGATGACGTCCTCGGCGAGTGCGAGGTCGGCGTGCAGGAGCGCGTCGGTGGCGTCCTGCATGGCCTGTCCGGTCAGCCCGCAGATGTCGGCGATCCTGGTATTGAGAGCTTCGAGCTGTTGGTGGTATGCGGTGCGCACGAAGACTCAGGTTACGAGTGTGCGCCCAATGATTGCCCAACGGGTCCCGGTGTAGAACACTTACCCGGTAGTGGCGGGTGTGGTCGATTCTTGGGCGCCCCCGACGGACAGTCCTGGGGGCATGAGGTCGACGACCGACGTGGTCACGGGGTGCGGTGACCAATGACGGTGAGGTGTAGCCATGTCGGTGTCGGGGCTTGTCGGGCGGGTGGTGGGGTTCTTGCGGGCGGGCTATCCCGACGGGGTGCCCGCCACTGACTATGTACCGCTGTTTGCTTTGCTGCGCCGGCGGCTTTCCGATGATGAGGTCCGTCAGCTGGCGAGGGAACTGAGCGCCTCGGGAACGTTGCCGGTCAACGTCGTTGACATCGAGGTCGCGATCACCAAGGCCACTGATGGGTTGCCGTCACCGGAGGAAGTGCAGCGGGTCAAGGACCGTTTGGTCGCCGGGGGTTGGCCGGTCAGCGACGCTCTTTGAGCGTTTGGCTTGCTGGGAACGTAGCCGTGTGAGCAGACGTTGCGCCTGGTCGAGCTGAGTGCGTAACCGCACTAGTCGCGGCGGGGTTTCGATCTCGCGGGAGGATCGGTGCAGCCGGTGGGCCCAGCGGGTCTCGGCGGACTCGATTTGGGCTTCCAATTCCTTGATTGCGTCACGTAATTCTGCGATGAGCATCTGGGCTTGTTGAACCTCAGCGGTTTTCATCGACGGACTGGCTGTTTGGCGCCTAGGGCTGCGTGTGGGTCGACGGTGGTGGCCACAGCTGTATAGCGTAGCCAGGCTGGGCAGCGGAATGGCAGAGCTAGCGCAGCACCTCATCGTCGATGCTGCCGATGCACTGGACGTCGTTCGCGAAGCGCGGGCTCGCCTAGACACTTCCGAGCACGGGTGCAGCCGGTGCCTGCCTACAGATTTTCGATGTGACGGCCGAGGTTCAGTTCGAATTCGCCGGGAGTCCCGATGCCGCGCTCCCGCAGCTTGGGCATCCGTTCAGTAGCCCCTGGCCATTGGTATGTCGTGAAGAAGATATCTTCGGTCGCCTGGAGCTGGGCAGGATCCGGCAACCCACGCTGATTGATGATCTTTTTCGCGGTGCTCAGAGCCTGCTGATCGAAGGACAGAACGCGTCGCACGAAGTTGGCGACGAAGTCATCTAGCTCGGCGTCGGCTATGGCACGGTTGATCCAGCCGTATCGTTCCGCGGTCCCCGCGTCGTAGTCGTCGGCGCCCAAGACGATCTCGATGGCCCGGGAACGCCCGACCAACAGTGGTAG
>DASSGQ010000099.1:0-4321 GCA_035693385.1 Mycobacterium sp. | reverse complement strand
TCACCGCGAACAGCACCGTCAAGACGGTCTTGTTGCTGCCGGGGATACCGAAACCGAAGTACAGATTCCACGGCAGCAACAGCGCGATGACGAGCAGGGCGGCCGAAGTCAGGTCGCTGACGATGTTCCACCGGCGGGTCGGCCTGCCCGTCACGGCCGCGACCGGCCGCCGTCCCGCGCCGCCCGCCGCCGTTTGCTGCGCGTGCGCGCGGATGGGGCCGGTAGGCGCGTCGTCGCTGCTCTGACTCACGATTCCCCCCGGGTGTCGCGGACGGCTACGGCCCACGCAGCGCGGGTTGCGAGGCGAGGGAACCCCCTAGCGTGCCGACTGCGTTGCTTACTTGGAAACATAATCTCCGTTCGCCCGACGCGGCAGGGGCCGGGACGTGCGATTCCGCGTCGACGGTTTTGCTGTTGGGCAATCCGGCTACGCTGCGGTCGTAGGCGAACACAGGCGAAACCCTGTCGCCCGAATGACTGTTACTGCCGAGGGTATCGCAGTGTAATGATGCCGGGACATGCTGGTCGTGGGGTAGCCCAGCCGAAGGAGAGCCGGGGATGGACGTCGTGTTGGGGGTCGCGGTCGCAGGTCCCGTTGCCCGCTTGGCGCTCGTCGGGCCGGGCGCGCACGGCGCTGACGTGATCGACCAATCCGTCGTTGACCTGGCCGACAACCCCATCAACACACTCACCCAGACCGTCGTCGGGACGAACCGGCTATTGGCCGACGAGAACCATCGGTTGGTCGCCACCCGGCTGTGCTGGGACGACGGGAAGGCCGACCAACTCCGGCAGTCGCTGGAAGATTCCGGTGTCCAGAACGTTGCGGTGCTGTCGCAGTCGCAGGCCGTGACGGCGTTGATGCGTGCCGCGGGGCGCGCCGGCGGTGTGCTCGTGGTTGACGACGAGACGGCGACGCTGTCGATGGTGGGTGGCGCCGAGGACGGGAACGCCCCACCCACCCTGTTGGCCAGTGAGCCGCTCGGGGCTGACGCCACCGCCGCGCTCGACACGATGATGGCCAGGCTCGCCGACCTGCCCGGCGCCCCGACGGGGCTCTGGCTGGTGGGTGCGTCGTCGGATCTCACCGGGGTTGCGGACCAGCTTCGCGACGCGTCGACCATGCAAGTGGAGATTCCCGACGACCCCACCTTTGCGCTGGCCCGCGGCGCGGCGCTGGCTGCCGCGCCCCTGGCGGCGGCGTCGGCCGCAGACGCGACGGCAATGGCCCCGGCGGTGGGGCTCACCGCAGATGACACCGCGTTCGCGCCCGCGGCTGAGGTCGCCGGAGCGAAGGCGGAGGAACCGCAGCTGGCGTATTCGCAGGCCGATGACGGCGAATCGCTCCCCGGCGACGAGTACGGCCCCGAGTTCGACGAGTACGACGACTTCGACGAAGGAGCCGACGGCGCACCGGCGCGGCTGAGCCGACGATCGTTGCTGATCGGCAACGCGGTCATCGCCTTCGCGGTGATCGGATTCGCGTCGCTGGCGGCCGCGGTGGTGATCGCCGTTCGTCCGACCGCGAGTCAAGTGCCGGTGGTGGGGCACCAGAACGCCGCGCCCGGCAAGTTCATGCCGCTGTTGCCGACGCAACAGCAGGCGCCGGTGCCTCCGCCCCCGCCCGATGCCCCCAATGCAGGATTCCAGGGCGGCACCGTGCCCGCTCCGACTGGTGGGAGATCGGTTCCGCAGCAGGGACCGCCGCCCGTCGCGCCAGCGCCGGTCGGGCCGGAAACGCCGGGCACCCCCGGTTTCGTGCCGAACCCGAACCCTAATGTGCCGATACCGATCCCGATCATCATTCCGTTCCCGGGCTGGCACCCGACCAACCCCTACCCCAACCCGTACCCGTACCCGTACCCACCGCCGACGGCGCCGACGACCCCGTACACGCCGCCTACCACCACGCAGACACCCCCGACGACCACGCCCCCGACCACACCTCCAACGACGCCCCCGACGACGACGCACACACCTCCGACGACGACGAACGCCCCTCCGACGACGACGAACGCCCCGCCGACGACGACGAACGCCCCGCCGACGACGACCTATTCGCCGCCGACCACCCAGCCCTCCACCCCGAAGACGACGGTGCCCACGTCCGTCGCGCCGCCGCCGAGCACGAAGCCACCGACGCAAAGTGTTCCGACGCAAACCGTTCCGACGCAGACGCATACGCAGCAGCAGGTGACTCCCCAGCAGCCGGTGAGCCCCCAGCAGCCGGTGAGCCCGCAGCAGCCCCACGGCCGGCACGGCTTCTGATCGCGAACGCCATGGGCCACGACGCGGTCACGGTGGTGCTGCCCTGTCTCAACGAGGAAGAATCGCTGCCCGCCGTACTGGCGGCCATTCCGGTCGGTTATCGGGCGCTGGTGGTCGACAACAACAGCACCGATGACACCGCGGCGGTGGCCACTCGTCACGGCGCTCGGGTGGTCGCCGAAACGCGCCCGGGGTACGGGGCGGCGGTGCACGCGGGCGTTGTCGCCGCGACCACCCCGACCGTGGCGGTCATCGATGCCGACGGCTCGATGGACCCCGGTGACCTGCCCCGGCTGGTCGCCGCGCTCGACCGCGGCGCCGACCTGGTCACCGGCCGGCGCAGGCCGGTCCCCGGGCTGCACTGGCCCTGGGTCGCCCGGGTCGGCACCGTGGTGATGAGCTGGCGGCTGCGCACCCGGCATGGCCTGCCGGTGCACGACATCGCCCCGATGCGGGTAGCCCGACGCGAGGCGCTGCTGGGCCTCGGTGTCGTCGATCGGCGCTCGGGCTATCCCCTGGAACTGCTGGTCCGGGCCGCGGCCGCCGGCTGGCGCGTAGTCGAGGTGGACATCAGCTACGGCCCCCGCACCGGCGGAAAGTCGAAGGTCAGCGGGTCGCTGCGCGGCAGCATCACCGCGATCCTGGACTTCTGGAAGGTCATTTCGTGAGCGTCCTGCCGGTGACGGTGCTGGTGGTGGCCAAATCGCCGGAGCCCGGCCGGGCCAAGACGCGGCTCGCGGCGACGGTCGGCGACCGGGTCGCGGCTGACATCGCCGCCGCCGCGCTGCTGGACACGCTCGACGCGGTGGCCGCAGCGCCGGTGGCGGCCCGGGTCGTGGCCGTTGCCGGCGACGTGGGCGCCGCCGCGCGCGCCGCCGAGCTCCGGCGGCGGCTCGAGGCCTTCACGGTGATTCCGCAGCGCGGCGACGACTTCGCCAACCGCCTCGCCAACGCGCACGTCGACTGCGCTGACGGGTATCCGGTGCTGCAGATCGGGATGGACACCCCGCAGGTGACCGCCGAACTATTGACGGATTGCGCACGCCGCTTGCTCGACGCCCCGGCCGTGCTCGGAATGGCGCACGATGGCGGTTGGTGGGTGCTCGGGGTGGCAACGCCGACGATGGCCGGATGCCTGCGCGCCATCCCGATGTCTCAACCCGACACCGGGGAACTCACGCTGAAGGCATTGCGGGACAGTGGCATTGACGTGGCCCAGGTGCAGTCGCTGGCCGACATCGACGTGCTGGACGATGTCGCCGCGGTACGCGCCGCATGCGGACCCGCGAGCCGCTTCGCGCGGGTCACGCGCTCGGCCGGACTCTGACATTCACACCGAAAGCCGTCAGCACGCTCGATGACGCCTACCAGTTGGTGACCATGACGGTGTTCACCAGCAAGGCGCCGGCGGCGTTGAGCGCCAACCACCAGCGGTGTGACCGCACCGGCAGCAATGCGGGCGCCGCGGTGAGCCAGACGGTGAACGGCAGCCAGATCCGTTCGACCTCAGCCTTGCTCAGCATGCTCAGATCAGCGAACACGATGGCGGCCAGCATCGCCACCAGCAATAGGTGGAAACCGGAGCGCCGCCGGACGGCGGCTCTATCGAATGCCCAGTCGAACACCCGGCTGATTCCGGCCACGCTGCCCAGACCGATCGCGCACACCACGCACGCCAGGTTCGCCCAGCTCCAATACTGGAACGGCCGGTATTTGGCGATCCCCTGCCAATAGCGTTGCTGCACAAGGGTATAGCCGTCGAACCAGTAGAACCCCGCGACGGCGAAGCTCACCGCAACCCCCAACGCCGCCAGAGTCGCCGGGCCGAGTGCCCGCAGCGCCGCCCGCCAATCCGACGCCGACACCAGCACCGCCAGCGCCGGAATCCCGAGCAAGGCCAGGCCGTAGCTGAGGAAAACCGCCCAGCCCAGCAGCAGCCCGGCCGCGGCGGCGATCAGCGCGGGGAACCGAACCGGGCGGTGCACCGCCACGGCCAACAGCGCAATGCCCCATGCCGCGACTCCGGCGAAGTACCCGTCGGCCGAAACCGCGA
>DASSGQ010000098.1:0-9865 GCA_035693385.1 Mycobacterium sp. | reverse complement strand
AACCGGCCGGGGCGTGATCTAGCTCTAGAAGTCGACTAACGCTTCAGCTACTCACGACGCTCACCGACCGGCGGCTCGGTAACAGCGTCCCCCGAGCAAGGGACCGCCTATCGAAGGCTCGCTGTTCGGGTCCCATTAGCTACAGCTCAGGTAGTCGGCGACGAAGTCCGTAGTGCGACGGTGCCATTCACCACAGCGGCGCAGCATGTAATGTCTCGCACCTGCCACGCCCACCCACTGCGCGTCCAGCCCGTGCTCGCCGGCCCGCCGCGTCTGGATCCGTGAACTGCGCGGGTCGGTCCAGGTGTCGGCGGTGCCGTGCACGACCAGCAGCCGGGTGGACTCGGGGATCAGGTCAGCGTCGCCGCCCACCCACCACGGCGCAAGCGCGACCACCCCACCGACGCCCGCGCCCGCACACAGCTGCGCCGCAACCCGCCCGCCCATCGAATGCCCCACCAGCACAATGCGTTTCGGTTCGAATCGCCGCCGAACCTCGTCGAGCACCGCCCTGGCGTCGCACACGGCGTCCAACCGCGGGCTATTCCATCCGCGACAGCGGTACTGAACGCGCCGCACCTCGACATCGGGACCCAGCCGGCGTCGCAACGCGGCGGCGATCAACATCATCCGCAGGTTGGCCGGTTGCCACCAGCGGGAGGCGTCCTCGCTGCGCACCTTGCCGCCCGGCAGGACTAACACACAGGCGCGCGGTTCCACGACGGTGATTCGGAGCCGGCGCCGACGCGGTTGGAAAAGTCGCGCTGGCCGCCCTACGTCTGTTCGTAGGTGCCGACGATGTACGCGCGCGCGATCGCGTGCTGGAACAGGTTGAAGCCCAGATAGGCGGGGCTGGCGTCCTCGGTGAGCTCGAGTTTGTCGACGTCCACGGCATGCACCGCAAAGTAGTAACGATGCACCCCGTGACTGGGAGGCGGCGCGGAGCCGACATAGCGGCGCATCCCGGCGTCGTTGACCAAGCTCACCGCGCCGCCCGGCAGCTCACGGCCGTCGCCCGCGTCCTCGGGCAACTCGGTCACGTCGGCGGGCAGGTTGGCAACCGCCCAGTGCCAGAACCCGGACAGCGTCGGGGCGTCGGGGTCGTAGACCGTGACCGCGAAACTGCGGGTCTCCTTCGGGAATCCCGACCAGCTCAGCTGCGGGCTCACGTCCTCTCCGCCGGCACCTAGGATCCCGCTGATCTGCGGTGTCGCCAGCGGCTGGCCGTCGGTGATCGAGTTCGAGGTCAGGCTGAACAACGGCAGCTTGGGCAGCGTGTCGTACGGGTCGGGCGGCAAGCTCATGGCGATCCTCTCGTGATGTGTTTAGGGGCTCAATAAATTCGCACTAGCTTGGACTAGCAGTGTGTCAGGAAGTGTGCCAGCACATCGATGCCGAAATGCAGCGCTTCGATGGGTACCCGCTCGTCGACGCCGTGGAACAATGCGCTGAAATCCAAATCCGGCGGTAACCGCAGCGGGCTGAAACCGAAACAGCGAATACCCAAGCGCGCGAAGGCTTTAGCGTCGGTCCCCCCGGAAAGCATGTAGGGCACCGTCCGGCCGTCCGGGTCCAGCGCGAGCAGCGCGGCGTTCATCGCGTCGACCAGGTCACCGTCGAAGCTGGTCTCGTAGGACGAAAAGTCCCTGATCCATTCGCGCGTCACGTCGGGGCCGATCAGCTCGTCGACCTCGGCCTCGAACGCCGCCTTGCGGCCCGGGAGGATGCGGCAGTCCACCACGGCTTCGGCCGTCGCCGGGATGACGTTGGCCTTGTACCCGGCCTTGAGCATCGTCGGGTTGGCGGTGTCGTGCAGCACGGCCTTGAGCATCCGGGCCGTCGGGCCGAGCTTTTCTATCATTTCCTCGAGATCGGTCGACGGGCCGTCGAAAGCCAGCCCGGTCTCCTCGCTCACGGCGGCCAGAAACTGGGCGACGGTATCGGTCAGCACCAGCGGAAACCGGTGCCGACCCAACCGGGCAACAGCCTCGGCGACGGCGGTGACCGCGTTGTGGTCGTGCACCATCGAGCCGTGTCCGGCCGTGCCCCGGGCGGTCAGCCTCATCCACGACAGCCCCTTCTCGGCCGTCTCGATCAGATAGAGCCGACGTTCACCGCCGTCGCGGCGTGGCACGGTCAGCGAGAACCCGCCGACTTCCCCGATGGCCTCGGTGATCCCGTCGAACAGCTCGGGCCGATTGTCGACCAACCACTGCGCCCCGTAATGACCGCCGTGCTCTTCGTCAGCAAGGAACGCGAACACCAAATCGCGAGGCGGCACGACGCCGGCCCGCTTCAACTGCCGCGCCACCACGATCATCATGCCGACCATGTCTTTCATGTCGACCGCACCGCGGCCCCACACGTAGCCGTCCTTGATCGCACCGGAAAACGGGTGAACGCTCCAATCGGTCTGCTCGGCCGGCACCACGTCGAGATGCCCGTGGATGAGCAAGGCGCCGCGAGAGGTGTCGGCGCCCTTGAGGCGCGCGAACACGTTGCCCCGGCCGGGTGCGCCGGATTCGACGTACTGCGGCAGGTAGCCGACCTCTCGGAGCTGCTCGGCGACCCACCGCGCGCACTCGGCCTCGCCGCGCGTCGTCTCGGGTTCGCCGGTGTTGGTGGTATCGAACCGGATCAACCTGCTGACAACCTCGACCACATCATCGCTCGGGTGGGTCGGAACCTCCCTCGCCCCGGTCTCAACGGTCACAACCCCCTTTCCTACCACTGCCGGGGCCGCTCGGCGCGGGCTCCGGCCGCCTTGACCTCCCGGGCCCGCATCGTCGGCGAGGTGGGTTGGATTTGCCCGCCTTCTCCTCGGCCCGCCTCGCGGGCCGCATCGTCGGCGAGCTGGGTTGGGTCCGTGCGGGCCCATCCGATAGCCTTAGCTGCCATCCCATGTGGTTTGGTGTTGTCCGAGTGGCGGAATGGCAGACGCGCTAGCTTGAGGTGCTAGTGCCCTACTAATGGGCGTGGGGGTTCAAGTCCCCCCTCGGACACCCGTTTTATGCTCCAAGCTGCCGTTTTGGCGGCGGGTAGACGAACCTGGCGATCGTCGCCGACAGCCACCCGATCGCCCACCCAGCGCAAATCAGCAAGAACGTGCGCCGGGTGGCGCTATCGGCCGCCAACGAAACTCCGACCAGGATGACGGCCCACACGATTGCGCAGGCCACGCTGTAGGACGTGTAAGTGTTGAAGCGGCGACTCATCGCGGATCCTTTCGATCGTGTCGTGGCTCGACCTGCAAGGCGAGATCCGGTCGCAAACGCGCAGCGGCTCGTGTCCGAGCACGAGTTTTCATCACAACCGGCCAAGGCGCCGAGCCACCAACAGCATCGGCGCCGCCAATTCCGTTCCCGCACAACGTGATGTAACCCATAGTAAGACCGATTCAGCGGGGTTGGGCAGATTTTGTTCGGCTCTCTGCGGCGTGGCCAAAGCGGTAGCCTGGAGTGTGACCAATGAACCCACCCCGCGGCTTCCTCCGGCGCACGGCGACGCGCACGTTCCGCGACCGTCGTGAAGCGGGTCGCGTGCTGGCCGAGGAGTTGTCGTGCTATCGCGACAAGGACGGGGTGCTGGTTTTGGGGTTGGCGCGCGGTGGCGTTCCCGTGGCCTGGGAAGTCGCCGCGTCACTGCGCGCCCCGCTGGATGTCTTCCTGGTCCGCAAGCTCGGGGTACCGCGCTGGCCGGAGCTTGCGATGGGCGCGTTGGCCAGCGGCGGCGCGGTTGTGATGAACGACAACGTGGTGTCCAGCTTGCAGATCAGCGACGACCAGGTCCGCGAAGTGATCGCCAGCGAGAAAGCCGAACTCATCCGGCGGGAACAGGCGTATCGGCGCGGGCGCCCGATCGCCGATACGCGCGGCAAGATCGCGATCCTGGTCGACGACGGCATCGCCACCGGCGCCAGCATGCTGGTCGCCGTCCGAGCCCTGCGGGCCGCGGGTCCGCGGTCGATCGTCGTGGCGGTGCCGGTCGGGCCGCAGTCCACCTGCCACGACCTCGCGCGGGAAGCCGACGACGTGGTGTGCGCGACCATGCCGCCCGGGTTCGAGGCCGTCGGGCAGGTCTACGCCGACTTCCACCAGGTCAGCGACAACGAGGTTGGCAAAGTGCTGGATACGCCGACCTGCTGAGCCAGTCCAGGCCTCTTGGAGAGCGGCTGAACGGTGTTGAAGAGCGCTATTGGGCTGGACTACTTGGCCCGGTCGTCGCCGGATACCGTCGACCCCTCGCTGGCGTCGGTGGCGGCCTCCTCCGACGACTCACCGGCCTCGGCGTCCGCCGTCGGCTCGGCCTTGTCCGACGCTTCCTCGGGATAGTCGACGGCCGCGTCTTCGTCATGGTCTTCGTCGCCGGCGCCCCGCCGCTGGCGCTCCCGCAACGCGTCGATGATCAGCAGCACCACACCCAAGGCGCTGGCGCCAATGCATACCCATGCGACCAGCTCGTTACTTGTGACGACGGCGAACACCAACGCCACGAGCCCGATGAGGGCCAGTACCAGCGCAATGATCAGCATCGGTCATTCCTCCACCCGCCGAAACGGGGCTGCCAGGTCTAGTGCACGTTGTGTGCCGACCTCGAAGCTTAGCGAGTGTCGGACACGGTCCCCGGCTAGTTACTACCCCGATTGAATTGATCGAACCCACCCGCGTCGGCGCTGGAGTCTACGGGTGCCGCCGATCCGCGCTGGCCGAGTTCCTCGAGCTGAGATTCCAGGTAGGTCTTGAGCCGGGTGCGGTACTCGCGTTCGAAGGTGCGTAGCTGCTCGAGCCGGCCTTCCAGCACCGTGCGCTGCTGGTTGATGGTTCCCATGATCTCGGAATGCTTGCGCTCCGCGTCGGCCTGCAGGGCATCGGCCTTCTCCTGAGCCTGGCGCAGCTGGGTCTCGGAACGCGATTGGGCGTCGGTCAGCATCGCGTCGGCGCGTTGACGGGCGTCGGTGACCGTGGTCTCGGCGGTGTGCCGTGCCTCGCTAAGGATTTGGTCGGCGTTGGCGCGGGCATCTGCCAGCATTTTGTCCGATTCGGCCTTTGCGGTGCTGGTCAACCGGTCCGCGGTGTCCTGAGCCAGGGTGAGAACCCGAGCGGCCTTCAGGGCGTGTTCCTCGTTGCTTCCCGACACCACGGGCGCCGCGGCTGCGACCGGCGCCGGCTTGACCGGCTCCGGTTCGGGCTCGAAGGTGGGAATCGCCTGGGTGACCTGAGTCGCACCGCCACCACCGCCGCCGCCGGCGGCCAGCTCGCGGTCCAGCTCCTCGATCCGTTGACGCAGATCGGAGTTCTCTTCGATCAGCCGCGTCAGCTCGTTCTCCACTAGGTCGAGGAAGGCGTCAACCTCGTCTTCGTTGTAACCGCGCTTGCCAATCGGCGGCTTACTGAACGCCACATTGTGGACGTCGGCGGGTGTAAGCGGCATTGTTCGTTCCCCTCAAGTTCCTGTCAAACGATCTGGAAAGTGTAGAACGGAGTAGTTGCCGTCGCGCAACTGGCGTCCATCCTGTCACACCAGACCCGGCGGTAGCCCATTAGCCCGATAATTAAGAACCGATTTCAAACATTAAGAGCAATAAAATCCGAATCCTTAACAATTTCAAATCGCGGGGACCAAACCGACGCGGAAAAGTAGCCGAACTGTCGCCGGACTTCTGTCGCGGGGGCCAGCGCCTGGCTCACGCCGCGGCGCCGAACGCCAGTTGCATGCCGATGAACGCGACCAGCAGCAGCACCATGATCGACAGGTCGAAACGGACCGCTCCAATGGTGAGTTGCGGGATGAGCCGGCGCAGCAGTTTCACCGGCGGATCGGTGATCGACATGATGATCTCGAGGATCACCACGGTGATGCCGGTGGGCCGCCAGTCACGGCTGAACGAGCGGATGAACTCGACGACGACCCGAGCGATGAGCAGCAGCCAGAAGATGAACAGCGCAAACCCAAGGATCTGAAAGAACAGCACCAACTCTAGTAGCCCCGACCTAACCGATGAGATGACCGACGACGTAGTCGCCGCGCGCTAATGCGGTAGTCGCCAGCGTACCGACTCCATGATGGGCGCACACATCTCACGTGGACCGCGTCGCGCCAGGACGGGCGCCGGGCCCGACCAGGTGCGGCTATTGGTGAGCGTAGAACCCGGTTTCGGCGATGCGGCGACGCTCCTCCGGGGACACGTCGACGTCGGCCGGCGACAGCAGGAACACCTTGGTAGCGACCTTGTCGAACGAGCCGCGCAGCGCGAAGGCCAAGCCGGCCGCGAAGTCGACCAGCCGTTTTGCGTCGGCGTTGTCCATCGACACCAGGTCCATGATGACCGGCGTGCCGTCCCGGAACCGCTCGCCGATGGTGCGCGCCTCGCTGTAGTCCTTGGGCCGCAGCGTGGTGATCTTCGACAGCGGGTGGCCTTCTTCGAACAGCATCGCCATCCGGCGCGGATCCATGGCCAGCGCTCCGCGGGTGGAACTCCGCAACCACGACCCCACCCGGTTGCGGCCCAGCTCGGACCGATCGAACTCGCGGGGGTGAACCGGACTGTAACGGGACTCCTCGCCGTAGCCGCCGCGATAACCGCTGGACGGCGGGTAATCGGCCGGCTCGCCGCGCGGGTCGTCATAGTCGCGCCCCTCGTAGCGGCCCTCCATGCGACCGTAACCGTCGTCGAACCGCGGACGCGGGAACCCGCGGGAGGGGGCGCGGTCGTCGTAGTACTCGTCGTCGTAGTCCTCCATCGGAGCCATGCCGAAGTAGGCCTTGACCTTGTGCAGTGTGCTCATTGCGTGAACCCCTTCTAGCCCCTGGGAGTTGTGATGTCTGTGATGAAAATGTGACTACAGTGACTATTCACGGTGACGGTAGCCGCCGCGGACCCATTAGCGCGGTACCGACACGCACACATGTCGAACCATGTTTGACGGCGATCTCGAAATCGCTGGACATGCCGGCGGACAGCCCGACCGCATTCGGATACGTTTCCAGCACCCGGCGATGCTCGGCTTGCAGCCGGTCGAAGGCCTCGCCGGGCTCCCAGCCCAGCGGCGGGATGCCCATCAACCCCACCAATTCCAGGCTTTTCGACTCCTCGACCTGCGCGCAGACCCGATCGACCGCACCCCGCGTGAGCACGTCCACCCCTCCGCGAGACACATCCCCGTCGAGGCTGACCTCAACGTATACCCGCAACGGGTACTGCCGGCGGCCGTCGCCCAGCGCCGCCGATACCGCGCGATCGAGTGCAATCGCCAGCCGCGGGCTGTCGACCGAATGCGCGGTGTGCGCCCAATTGGCAAGCGAGCGCGCCTTATTCCGCTGGATCCGGCCCACCATGTGCCAGTGCATATCCCGCAGGGCAGCCCGCGGGGGAGCCGAAGCCAACCGGGCAACTTCGGCCACCTTCGCCGAAGCTTCCTGATCCCGAGATTCGCCGACGGACCGGCAACCCAATCGAGACAAAATCGCCACATCTGTTGCCGGAAAGAATTTGGTAATCGGCAGCACTTCAATTTCGCCGACATTGCGTCCCGCCGCTTCCGCGGCCGCCGCAAGTCGCGAGCGCACGCCGGCTAACGCAAGTGTCAATTCCGATTCGCGGTTGCCATGGTTTTCGCGGGCCAGCCTGTCCGCCGCCATGCGGTCACTCCATCCAGACCAGCGAGGCCAGCCGCCCCGTCGGCGCATCCCGGCGATGACTGAACAGCGTCGAGTCGGCCACCGTGCAGCGCGGATCCACGTCGATTGCCTTGACACCCAAATCCTTGAGCTGGCAAGCGATTCCGGCCCGAAGGTCGAGCCCTGGAGTGCCGGCCGCAGTGGTGGTGCGGCTGCCCGGCAGGGCCGCCTCCACCTCGTCGGCCATCACCGCGGGGACTTCGTAGTTGCGGCCGCTCACCGCCGGGCCGAGCAGAACCGAGATGTCGCCGGCCCGCGCGCCCAGCCCCAGCATCGCCTCCACCGCGCGCGCCACCACCCCCCGCTGCGCACCGACGCGGCCCGCGTGCACCGCCGCGATCACACCGGCGCGCGCATCGGCAATCAACACCGGCACGCAGTCGGCCGTCACCACCGCCAGCGCCAGCCGGGGGGTGCGGGTCACCAACGCGTCGGTGCCCACCCCGCCGCCGACGGCGGCACTCTGCGGCCCGTCGACCACCTCGACTCGATCTCCGTGGACCTGGTTCATCCACACCACCCGGTCGGCGCCGAGGCCAAGCGCGGAGGCCAGCCGGGCCCGGTTGGCCGCCACCGCCGCCGGATCATCACCGACATGGTCGCCGAGGTTGAAGGTGCCGAACGGCGCTTTCGACACACCGCCCGCTCGGGTGGTGGTCACCCGACGGATACGGACGCTCACACGCCTAGTATCCGGAACCTGCTGCCGACCAGGGGGCGCCAACGTGCGGCCGCGGCCAGTTTGTCGCGTTCTGGCAAGCAAATTGAGACCCTCAGCGGCGCATGAAGGGTGGCACGTCGACATCGTCGTCATCGCCGCCGATGTTCAGGGTCGAGCCGTTGGTGTGAACCGGCACGCTGACGGCATCGACGGGCTCGAACAACGTCGAGGTGAGCTTGCCGGCTCTCGCGGTCTCGATTCTGTGCGCGCCGCCGGGCTTCTCCGGAGCACCGGCACCGACCACGGGTTTGCGGCCGGGGCCTTGGGCGTCGAAGCCCGCCGCGATGACGGTGACGCGGACCTCGTCGCCCAGCGAGTCGTCGATCACGGTGCCGAAAATGATGTTGGCGTCTTGATGGGCGGCGTCCTGCACCAGCGATGCCGCCTCGTTGATCTCGAACAGGCCCAGGTCGCTGCCGCCGGCGATCGACATCAGCACGCCCTGGGCGCCCTCCATCGACGCTTCCAGCAGTGGTGAGTTGATGGCGATCTCGGCGGCCTTGAGGGAACGGCCTTCACCGCGGGCCGAGCCGATGCCCATCAGCGCGGTGCCGGCCCCGGACATGATGCCCTTGACGTCGGCGAAGTCGACGTTGATCAGACCCGGGGTGGTGATCAGGTCGGTGATGCCCTGCACGCCGTTGAGCAGCACCTCGTCGGCGCTGCGGAAGGCATCCATCAGCGATACCGCGGCATCACCCATCTGCAGCAGCCGGTCGTTGGGGATCACGATAAGGGTGTCGCAGCTCTCCCGGAGCGCAGCAATGCCAGTTTCGGCCTGGTTACCGCGCCGCTTGCCCTCGAACGAGAACGGCCGGGTGACCACGCCGACGGTCAGCGCGCCCAGCTTGCGGGCGATGGTGGCGACGACGGGCGCCCCGCCGGTGCCGGTCCCGCCGCCTTCGCCGGCGGTGACGAACACCATGTCCGCCCCCCGCAGCAGTTCCTCGATCTCGTCCTTGGCGTCCTCGGCGGCCTTACGCCCCACCTCGGGGTCCGCGCCGGCGCCCAGCCCGCGCGTGGAGTCGCGTCCGACGTCCAGCTTCACGTCGGCATCGCTCATCAACAGCGCCTGGGCGTCGGTGTTGATCGCAATGAATTCCACGCCCTTGAGGCCTTGCTCGATCATCCGGTTGACGGCGTTGACGCCGCCGCCACCGATACCCACAACCTTGATCACGGCCAAGTAGTTGTGCGGGGGGGTCATCATTCGTTATTCCTCCCTGGTGGGACTCGGTGTGTCGGCTTGCAAACCCTCAACCTCAACCATAGGCTTAGAGTTATGTCAAGTAGTTCCGCGCAAACAGAACGGTATGGGTAGGACGCGCGCTAGCCCTGCAGGCGCGCCGACACGCGGCGCGCAATTTTTTCTTTGTCGCGCGCGCGACGAGCTGTCGCGCCCGGCTTGGCCTGGAATCGGCACCAATAGCCACCAACAGCCACCAACAGCCGGTGTGGCGGCACTAC
>DASSGQ010000097.1:0-6975 GCA_035693385.1 Mycobacterium sp. | reverse complement strand
CGTGCTGCAGGCGGCGCGGCCGGGCCAGATCGTGCCCGTCGACTCCGAACACTCCGCGCTGGCCCAGTGCCTGCGCGGTGGCGCCCCCGACGAGGTCGCCAAGCTCGTGCTGACCGCCTCGGGCGGTCCGTTCCGCGGCTGGGCCGCCGCCGACCTCGAGGCCGTCACGCCCGAGCAGGCCGGCGCCCACCCCACCTGGTCGATGGGCCCGATGAACACGCTGAACTCGGCGTCGCTGGTCAACAAGGGGCTGGAGCTCATCGAAACCCACCTGTTGTTCGGCATCCCCTACGACCGCATCGAGGTCGTCGTACACCCCCAGTCGATCGTCCACTCAATGGTCACGTTCATCGACGGTTCGACCATCGCCCAAGCCAGCCCCCCGGACATGAAGCTGCCCATTTCGCTGGCCCTGGGGTGGCCGCACCGGATCGGCGGCGCCGCTCCTGCCTGCGACTTCACTACCGCCTGCAGCTGGGAATTCGAGCCGCTGGACAGCGATGTCTTCCCCGCGGTCGAGCTGGCCCGGCATGCCGGCCAGACCGGCGGCTGCCTGACCGCCGTCTACAACGCCGCCAACGAAGAGGCGGCAGAGGCATTCCTTCAAGGCCGGATCGGCTTCCCCGCCATCGTCAGAACCATCGCCGACGTGCTGCACGCCGCCGACCAATGGGCCGTTTCACCCGCTAACGTGGAAGAGGTACTGGATGCGCAGCGTTGGGCACGGGAGCGGGCGCAGCGGGCTATCGAGACGGCAACCGCAACCGCGCGCCCCGCGGGAGTCTCTGAGAAGGTCTCCCCAATGGTCTTAGAAAGGTCCTAGCAGCGAAGATGATGTTCGCTATCGGCATTGCGTTGTTCGCGCTCGCCATCCTGGTCTCGGTGGCCCTGCACGAATGCGGCCACATGTGGGTCGCCCGCGCCACCGGGATGAAGGTGCGTCGCTATTTCGTCGGCTTCGGCCCCACCCTGTGGTCGACCCGGCGCGGTGAGACCGAGTACGGCGTCAAAGCCATTCCCTTGGGCGGCTTCTGCGACATCGCCGGCATGACCCCTGTCGAGGAGCTGGCGCCCGACGAAGCCGATCGCGCGATGTACAAGCAGGCGACCTGGAAGCGTGTCGCGACACTGTTCGCCGGCCCCGGCATGAACTTCATCATCTGCCTGGTGCTGATCTACGGGATCGCACTGGTGTGGGGGCTGCCCAACCTGCACCCGCCCAGCAAGGCCGTCATCGGCGAAACCGCCTGCGTCGCTCCGGAAGTGGCGCCGGGCAAGCTGGGGAACTGCACCGGACCGGGCCCGGCGGCACTCGCCGGAATCCGCCCCGGTGACGTCGTCGTCAAGGTCGGTGACACTCCGGTGTCCAGCTTCGATGACATGGCCGCGGCGGTGCGCAAGTTGCACGGCACCGTCCCGGTCGTCGTGGATCGTGACGGCAGCGCGATCACCACCTACGTCGATGTCACGCCCACCCAGCGCTATATCGCGAAAGGGCAGGGCAGTCAGCCCGAGGCCGCCACCGTCGGCGCCATCGGCGTCGGTGCCGTCAGGGTCACGCCCGCGCATTACAACGCGCTGTCGGCGATACCGGCCACCTTCGCCTTCGCCGGAGACCTGACCGTCGAGGTGGGCAAGTCGATGGTCACGATCCCGACAAAGGTCGGCGCGCTGGTGCACGCCATCGGCGGCGGGCAGCGTGACCCGCAGACGCCGATGAGCGTGGTCGGAGCCAGCATCATCGGCGGCGACACCGTCGACCACGGGTTGTGGGTGGCGTTCTGGTTCTTCCTCGCCCAGCTGAATCTCGTCCTGGGCGCGATCAACCTGGTGCCGCTGCTGCCCTTCGACGGCGGCCACATCGCGATCGCGGTGTTCGAGAAGATCCGCAACCTCATCCGGTCGGGCCGCGGCATGGTCGCGGCCGCGCCGGTGAACTACCTCAAACTCATGCCCGCCACGTACGTGGTGTTGGTCCTCGTGGTCGGTTACATGCTGCTGACGGTGACCGCTGATCTGGTCAATCCGATCAGGCTCTTCCAGTAAACCGAGAGGGAACAGTGACTATTGGCCTGGGCATGCCCCAGCCTCCGGCGCCCACGCTTGCTCCGCGGCGCACCACGCGTCAGCTGATGGTGAGCAACGTCGGGGTGGGCAGCGACTATCCGATCTCGGTGCAGTCGATGTGCACCACCAAGACCCATGACGTCAACTCGACGTTGCAGCAGATCGCCGAGTTGATCGCGGCCGGCTGTGACATCGTGCGAGTGGCCTGCCCGCGTCAGGAGGATGCCGACGCGCTGGCCGAAATCGCCCGGCACAGCCAGATTCCGGTGATCGCCGACATCCACTTCCAGCCGAAGTACATCTTCGCCGCCATCGATGCCGGATGCGCCGCGGTGCGGGTCAACCCGGGCAACATCAAGGAGTTCGACGGCCGCGTCGGCGAGGTTGCCAAGGCCGCCGGCGCGGCCGGCATCCCGATCCGCATCGGTGTGAACGCCGGCTCGCTGGACAAGCGGTTCATGGAGAAGTACGGCAAGGCCACGCCGGAGGCCCTCGTCGAGTCCGCGCTGTGGGAGGCCTCGCTGTTCGAGGAGCACGGCTTCGGCGACATCAAGATCAGCGTCAAGCACAACGACCCCGTCGTGATGGTCGCCGCCTACGAGCAGCTGGCCGCACAGTGCGACTACCCGCTGCACCTCGGTGTCACCGAGGCCGGTCCGGCATTCCAGGGCACCATCAAGTCCGCGGTCGCCTTCGGTGCGCTGCTGTCCCGCGGCATCGGCGACACCATCCGGGTGTCGCTGTCGGCGCCGCCGGTGGAAGAGGTCAAGGTCGGAAGTCAGATCCTCGAGTCGCTGAACCTGCGGCCGCGCACGCTGGAGATCGTGTCCTGCCCGTCGTGCGGGCGCGCGCAGGTCGACGTCTACACCCTGGCCAACGAGGTGACCGCGGGGCTCGATGGGCTGGATGTGCCGTTACGCGTCGCCGTGATGGGCTGCGTCGTCAACGGACCGGGCGAGGCCCGCGAGGCCGATCTGGGCGTGGCGTCGGGAAATGGCAAGGGCCAGATCTTCGTTCGGGGCGAGGTGATCAAGACCGTGCCCGAAGCCCAGATCGTCGAGACGCTGATCGAGGAAGCCATGCGGCTGGCCGCAGAGATGCAAACCGATCACGGACCGGGAACAGAAACGAGCGGTTCGCCAATTGTGACCGTAAGCTGATAGGCGCCAGCGCCCCTCACTGATCCTCAGTTCGCACCATAGAGAGTTCGCCACGATGTCGGCTCCCCCCATCTTTCGCCTGGTCGGCGAGCGACGGGTGTCAGTGGTGCGCGACGCCGCCGCCGTGTGGCGGGTACTGGACGACGACCCGGTCGGCTCGTGCATGGTCGCGGCCCGGGTCGCCGACCACGGCATCGACCCGAATTCGATCGGCGGGGAACTGTGGACCCGCCGCGGCGCGGAGGAGTCGCTGTGCTTCGCCGGCGCCAACCTCATCCCGCTGCGTGGCGGACTGTCCGACCTGAACGCGTTTGCGGACGAGGCGATGAGCGGGACGCGGCGCTGTTCGTCGCTGGTCGGCAGGACCGATCTGGTGATGCCGATGTGGGAGCGGCTCGCGCCGGCCTGGGGCCCGGCGCGCGACGTGCGCGACCACCAGCCGCTGATGGCGCTCACCAGCCATCCGAGCTGCGACATTGACCCGGGGGTGCGTCAGGTGCGGCCCGACGAGCTGGACGCCTACCTGGTCGCCGCCGTCGACATGTTCATCGGCGAAGTGGGCGTCGACCCGCGGGTCGGCGACGGCGGTCGCGGCTATCGCCGGCGGGTGGCCAGCCTGATCGCGGCGGGGCGGGCCTGGGCCCGCTTCGAGCACGGTCAGGTCATCTTCAAAGCCGAAGTGGGGTCGCAGTCTCCCGGCGTCGGCCAGATCCAAGGAGTTTGGGTGCACCCCGAGTGGCGCGGCCTGGGCCTGGGCACCGGCGGTACCGCAATGGTGGCCGCGGTGATCGTCGCGGGTGGACGCGTCGCCAGTCTCTACGTCAACAACTTCAACACGGTGGCACGCGCCGCCTACGCCCGAGTGGGCTTCGCCGAGGTCGGCACCTTCGCGACGGTCCTGCTGGACTGACCGGCGGTCTCCGGGATCGCCGCCCGCGCGCGAACGTGCGGCTGGCCGCACGCTCGGCACCCAACGTGCGGCTGGCCGCACATTCGGCGCGGGGGCGCGCCCACGTGCGTGTGCATAACGGTTGGGTCTCGGTGTGTCGGCGCCCGTGTCCGAGCCGCAGCTCTAACATCAGCACCGATGGTAACTAGAACAACACTAGCCTCATCCGTCTCAGGCTTGCTGCTCGTCGCGGTCATCGCGCTGTCCGGATGCACTCCACGGCCCGACGGCCCGGCCCCTGCCGCCGAGAAGTTCTTCGGCGCCCTGGCCATCGGTGACACCGCGACGGCCGCCCGACTCACCGACGACCCCAACGAAGCCCGCGAAGCGCTCAACGCGGCGTGGGCCGGACTGCAGGCCACCCACTTGGATGCGCAGATACTCAGCTCGAAGTACGCCGAAGACACCGGCACCGTCAACTACCGCTTCACCTGGCATCTGCCCAAGAACCGGACCTGGAGCTACGACGGCCAGCTCAGGATGGCCCGTGACGAGGGGCGCTGGGAGGTCCGCTGGGCCACCACCGGGCTGCACCCCAAGCTGGGTGAGCATCAGACGTTCGCGCTGCGGGCCGACACGCCGCGGCGCGCTTCGGTGAACGAACTCGGGGGCAGCGACGTGCTCGCGCCGGGCTACCTGTACCACTACACGCTGGACGCCACCCAGGCCGGGCCCGCCCTGATCGACACCGTCCACGCGATAGTGCAGGCCCTACAGCCTTTCAATAACGCGTTGACCGACCCGCAAATGCTCGCCGAACAAGCCAGCTCGGCGACCCAGCCGCTGGACCTGGTCACGCTGGCGCCAGACGACAACGACAAAGTCTTTCCCGTCATCGGCAGGCTGCCCGGCATCGTGATCACGCCCCAGGCCGACATGCTGCCGACCGACCCGCATTTCGCACCGGCCGTCATCAGCGAAGTGAAGAAGGCCGTGATCGACCAACTCAACGGCCAGGCGGGCTGGCGGGTGGTCAGCGTCAACCAGAACGGCGTCGACGTGGCCGTGCTGCACGAAGTCGAAGGTTCACCGGCGCCGTCGGTGTCGATCACGTTGGACCGGGCGGTGCAGAACGCTGCGCAGCACGCGGTCGATACCCGCGGCGGCAAAGCGATGATCGTCGTGATCAAGCCGTCGACCGGGGAGGTTCTCGCGATCGCGCAGAACCGGGGCGCGGACGCCGACGGGCTACCGGCCACCAACGGCCTGTTCCCGCCCGGATCGACGTTCAAGATGATCACCGCCGGCGCCGCCATCGATCGCGACATGGCCACGCCCAACACGATGCTGGGCTGCCCGGGCCATATCGACATCGGGCATCGCACCATCCCCAACTACGGCGGCTTCGATCTCGGCGTGGTGTCGATGTCACGTGCGTTCGCCAGTTCCTGCAACACCACGTTCGCCGAGCTGAGCAGCAAGATGCCGCCCCGTGGCCTGAGCCAGGCGGCCAGCCGCTATGGCATCGGGCTCGACTACACGATGGACGGCATCACGACGGTGACGGGGTCGGTGCCGCCGACGGTGGACCTGGCCGAGCGCACCGAAGACGGCTTCGGCCAGGGCAAGGTGCTGGCCAGCCCGTTCGGCATGGCGTTGGTCGCGGCCACCGTCGCCGGCGGCAAGACCCCGGTGCCGCAGCTGATCGCCGGGCGGCCGACGACGGTCGAAGGTGACAACACGCCGATCAGCCCGAAGATGGTCGACGCGCTGCGCCCCATGATGCGGCTCGTGGTGACCAACGGGACCGCCAAGGAGATCGCCGGCTGCTGCGGTGAGGTGTACGGGAAGACCGGTGAGGCCGAGTTCCCGGGCGGATCGCATTCCTGGTTCGCGGGGTTCCGCGGCGACCTGGCCTTCGCGGCGCTGATCGTCGGGGGCGGCAGCTCGGAGTACGCGGTCCGGATGACCAAGGTGATGTTCGAGTCGCTGCCGCGGGACTACCTGGCATAGCGCCAGCGGCCTGCAGCGCCGCCCGCCGACCGCCGACGGCGGTAAGTTGCGAGTGTAGGCGAAATCGACCCGGTCCGGTGCCGGTTGGCAGAGCGTCAGGAAAGTCCATGAGTGACACGGGTGGAGACATGGTCGCGTTGCGCGTCTCGGACGCCGACCGCAACGGCACCATGCGGCGATTGCACAACGCGGTGGCGCTCGGGCTGATCGACATCGACGAGTTCGAGCAGCGCTCGTCGCAGGTGTCCTACGCGCGTACCCGACATGAGCTGGACGGGCTCGTCGGTGACCTGCCCGGGCCGGGCGCCATCGTCACCTCCGCAGCCGACCGGGTGGAACTGCGTGGCTGGGCCGGCTCGCTGAAGCGCCACGGCGAATGGACCGTGCCCACCCGCCTGGCGCTGGTACGCCGCCTGGGCTCGATCGAACTCGACCTCACCAAGGCTCGATTCGCGGGGCCGGTGGTGGTGATCGAACTCGACATGAGATTCGGCTCGGTGGACATCCGGTTACCCGACGGCGCCAGCGCCTCGATCGACGACGTCGAGGTCTATGTGGGCAGCGCCAGCGACCGCCGCAAGGAGGCGCCGGCGGAAGGAAGGCCGCATGTCGTGTTGACGGGGCGGGTGCTGTGCGGGTCGCTGGTCGTCCGCGGACCGCGTCGCTCGCTGTTGCGCCGCCGGGCCATCTGAATGACTTGATTGCCCGGCTCCTCGGCGGTCCGTTGCACGGGCCGCTTCGTCCGGGCGCCTCGTCCAGCGTGCGCTGGGAGCGGGAAATCGGACGAATTTCCGCCCCACGTTCACACTGAACGCCGCCGATGCTCCCCCTCGCCGCTCCGCGGCT
>DASSGQ010000096.1:0-20291 GCA_035693385.1 Mycobacterium sp. | reverse complement strand
ATTGACCGCCGAACCCCGCACCACCGCCAACACCGGATGACCCAACCGCCGCGCGTCCGACAACCGCTCGACGACCAGCACCGCCCCGCCCTCGGACCAGCCGACCCCGTCGGCCGCACCGGCGTACGACTTGCATCGGCCATCGGGGGACAAGCCCCGGTGCCGGCTGAACTCCACGAAGATCGTCGGCGTGGCGTTGACGGTCGCGCCGCCGGCCAGCGCCAGGTCGCACTCGCCCGAGCGCAGCGACTGCACCGCCATGTGCAATGCCACCAACGACGACGAACACGCGGTATCCACCGACACCGCCGGGCCCTCCAGGCCCAGCACATACGACACCCGCCCCGAGGCCACGCTGGAGGTCATGCCGGTCAGCCGATAGCCCTCGATCTCCTCGGCCAGCATCCCGTAGCCCTGGACGATGAGTCCGGCGAACACGCCGGTCGCGCTGCCGCGCAGCCCGCTGGGATCAATCCCGGCCCGCTCCAATGCTTCCCACGACAGTTCCAGCAGCATCCGATGCTGCGGATCCATCGCCAACGCCTCGCTCGGGGCAATGCCGAAGAAACCCGGGTCGAAGTCCGCGACACCGTCCACGAAACCGCCGGTGCGCGCGTACGACTTGTGGCGCGCGTCGGGATCGGCGTCGAACAGCCCGGCCAGGTCCCAGCCGCGATCGGCGGGAAATTCCGACATCACATCGCGGCCCTCGGCCACCATCTGCCAGAGACCCTCCGGGGTGTCCACCCCGCCCGGGAAGCGGCACGACATCCCGACGATCGCGATCGGCTCGCGCGACCGCTCCAGCAGCGCACGGTTGGTGCGTTTCAGGCGTTCAACCTGGACCAGCGCTTTGCGCAGCGCTTCGGTCGCGTGCTGGATTTGATCACCCATCGCTAACCTCGCCTAACCCTCACCTAACATGTGGCCGCCTTTGACCGCCCGCCGCGGCAGGAGCCGAGTCACGGAAGTTGCACGAAGCGGCCTCGCCGCTTTGTCGAACCGCAGGCGCTTTTCGGCCAGCGTCGTGCTGCTCGCCGACCCGGGAATGTCGCTGGTGAGTATGGCCAACTCCGGCAGGATTTCAAAACGTCCGATTCCCCCGGCGCCGACGGCAAGAGCGGCTGGTCACCCCGACGCGACCCGGCCCGCCGACGCGCCCGCTCCTCCCTGGTCCCCGACATAGCTGGGTACACCTGGCGCGCCGTCCATGGCGCGACTGTACCCGGCCACCCATCGGTGGTGGTCGGGGGCGGGTTAGACACCCGCTCGGCGCCAGCCGTCGGCCATCTGGGCGGCCCGGATCAGCACGTCACACAGTTCGCGCAGTTCGCTCGCCCCGGCGCCCTCGTCCAGCGCGGTGGCCACGTCTTCCGCCGCGCATCGCACCTGATAAACGCGATCCGACAGGTCGGCCGCGTCGTCGGCCGACAGCACCACCGCATCGGAGGGCAGGGCCAACAAGGCCCCCGGCTCGGCCCGGTTGAACGAAGCACGTTGCTCGTAGGCCCGCTGCCGGCACGACTGACGGCAGTACTGGCGACGGCGGCCCATCCCGACGTCGGCGACGTCTCGGCCGCACCAGCGGCACGGTTGGGGACGGGCGCGGCGACTCACGCCGCCGACTCTAGTCGGCGGTGTTGCGCAACCCCGGTAACATTGATGGTCGCGTCGCGCATGCAGCGTGTCGGCCTGGGAACTCCCAAGACCGCTATAGCGTTCGCTAAACGGACAGAATTGCACTACAGGGCCCACAAGAACTGCACAAGAACTGAAGCCCAGAGAACCCTGAAGGAGTAGCACACATGGCTGATCGCGTCCTGAGAGGCAGCCGCCTCGGAGCCGTGAGCTACGAGACCGACCGCAACCATGATCTCGCGCCACGTCAGATCGCCCGGTACCGCACCGAGAACGGCGAGGAGTTCGAGGTCCCGTTCGCCGATGACGCCGACATCCCCGGCACCTGGCTGTGCCGCAACGGCATGGAAGGCACCCTCATCGAGGGCAACCTGCCCGAGCCGAAGAAGGTCAAGCCACCGCGCACGCACTGGGACATGTTGCTGGAGCGCCGCAGCGTCGAAGAGCTTGAAGAGCTGCTCAAGGAGCGCCTCGAGCTGATTCGCTCACGCCGCCGCGGCTAAAGGCGAGCTCATCGCGGACCGGTCGGCTCGACCGGTTACGTGCGGGTATTGGCCCCCGTGCCGCGCGCACGGGTCTTTCGGCCTTCGATGCCCCACTTCGCGACCTTCACCAGCGCCTCCCGGATGTTGGATCCACTCATTTTGGAGACGCCGAGTTCACGCTCGGTGAAGGTGATCGGCACTTCGACGACGACGAAACCGTTACAGATGGTGCGCCAGGTCAGATCGATCTGGAAGCAGTAGCCCTTGGAATCCACGCCGTCGAGGTCGATCGCCTCGAGCACTTCCCGGCGGTAAGCGCGGTAGCCGGCGGTGATGTCGTGGATACCGATGTCAAGCGCCAACCTCGCATAGGTGTTGGCCGTCCAGGACAGCGCCCAGCGTCGCCACGGCCAATTTCGCACCGTTCCACCCTCGACGTAGCGCGAACCGATGGCCAGGTCCGCTCCGGCGTCGACAGCGTCCAGCAGCAGGTGCAGCTGCTCGGGTGCGTGACTGCCGTCGGCGTCCATCTCGACCAGCACCGCGTACTGCCGGCTCAAGCCCCACGCGAAACCGGCCAGATAGGCCGCACCCAGGCCGTCCTTCGCCGTCCGGTGCATCACGTGCGTACGACCCGGATCGGCCGCCGCCAACTCGTCGGCGAGCTCGCCGGTGCCGTCGGGGCTGCTGTCGTCGACGATGAGCAGGTGCACGCCGGGGCACGCCTCTTTCAGACGCCGGTGGATCACCGGCAGGTTTTCCAGCTCGTTGAACGTGGGGATGATCACCAAGACGCTCTCGCTGGGACGATTCCCCGGGACCCGGGGCGCCTGCTGGCCGGTGGTCATGTAGCTCCTCTATGTCGCCCGAGATAACGCAACAGTCGGTGGCCGCCCCGGTGGAGCGGACCGTCTTCACCGCCCTTGCCGGGCGGAGTCGGCTCGCCGAGCTCGTCATCGGGCGCAGCGTCTTGCGCGGTTTCCAGGTCGCCCTCGGTTTCGGCCGGAGGCGTACCGGCGTCCTCCGATTCCCTATGCGGCCTGGACCTGAGACGAATCGGAAGCGCGAACCATCCATTCTGCCGTATCCCGGCCAGAATTACCGCTCCGGCCATCGCGACCAGGACCCATTGCAGGATCGGAGCCCAGCGGGTCGCCGGCGTCAGCGCCGTCTTGAGGCGCACCTGGATGTCCAGATATGCGGGCTGGAAGAAGTCCGTGCGCACCAACTCGACGCCGTCCGGCGCGATCACCGCGCTGATTCCGGTGGTGCCGGCAACCACGACGTATCTGTCGTGCTCTACCGCCCGCACCTTGGCGAACGCCAGCTGTTGCTCACTCATTGTCTTGTTGAAAGTGGCGTTGTTGCTGGGCACGGCCAGTAACTGGGCACCGTTCAGGACGGCTTTTCGCGGGGCACGGTCAAAGATCACTTCCCAGCAGGTGGCCACCCCGACCGGCACCCCGGCGATGTGCACCACCCCGCTGCTCTTGCCGGGCACCATATGGCCGGCCCGGTCCGCATATCCGGAGAGGTGCCGGAAAAGCCAGGGCATCGGCAGATACTCGCCGAAGGGCTGCACGATTTCCTTGTCGTGCCGGTCGGCCGGTCCGGTCGCCGGGTTCCACACGATCACCGTGTTGGTGTATTCGGGATTTTCCGGGGCGCGGCCGGGCACGTCGAGAACGGTGCCAAGGAGTATCGGCGCGCCGATCGCCGCGACGGCGTGCGTGATCTGTTCCGCCGCATCGGCATTGATCAGGGGGTCGATATCCGACGAATCTTCCGGCCAGATCACGAACTCAGGTTGTGGGGCAGCCCCCGAACGCACATCCTCGGCCAACCGCAGCGTCTCCCGGACGTGGTTGTCCAGCACCGCTCGGCGCTGCGAGTTGAAGTCGAGGCCCAGACGCGGAACGTTGCCTTGCACGACGGCGACGGTGGCCGTGGGTTCGCCGCCCGACCCGGTGCCGGCGTGCCGCACGTGCGGCGTGACGATGACGGCCGCGAATAACACCAGACAAATCGAGACACCCGGCAGCGCCACGGCGGGCGGCTCGGCCCCCCTGGTTTCCGGCGTGTTTCTCACGACGTTCGAGCCGGCGGTGCGGCCGCGCGGCGAGTTGCCGGTTTTCCACCAGATCACGATCTCCAGCCCGATCGCGGTTGCGCTGAATCCCACCAGCACGATCGCCGTCGAGAGCAGCGCTACGCCGCCGAGCTGGACCAACGACAACAGCGGACCCTGCGTTTGACCGAAGGCCACCAACCCCCAGGGAAAGCCGCCGAACGGAAAGACAGACTTCAACCACTCTTGGGCCGCCCATACCAAGGCGAACCAGATCGGCCAGCCAGGCAGCCTGCGCACGATAACGGCGCATAGACCGAAGAGGCCGGGAAACAGCGCGCACGTCGCCGCCAGCGCCAGCCACGGCACGGCGCCCACCAGGCTGCTGATCCAGGGCAGCAGTGGCAGGTAGAGCGCCAACCCGAACAGGAATCCGTAGCCCAAACCACCCACAGGCGTCGTGGCGGGGTGTTTCAACACCAAACCCAGCAGCGCGGCGGCGACCACTGCGGCCCACCACCAGTTCACCGCCGGGAAGCTCGTGTACATCAGCGCGCCGGCCGCAACGGCGAGCAGCAATCGCGGCAGGCGTGGCTGCACCGCGGCGCGAATCGCGGGCATCCGCGCGATCACCGCAGCGCCCGCACCCGCCAGGGCCCGGCGCGTCAGGGCCCCCAGCCGATCGGCCAGGCTCGGAACGTGCGCCGCGGTCGCGGTTTCGGGCGCTTCCGGGTCGGGCGAGTCGGTGGCAGGGTCCGGCTCCGGTTCGGGTTCGGGTTCCGGCTCCGGCTCGAGTTCCGGCTCCTGCTTTGGTTCGGCGTGAACCGCCGCTGGCTCTTCGTCTGGCTCCGACTCGGCTTCGTCGCTGATCAGATCGGTGTCCGGTGGTGCAGCCGCATCGCCGGCCACCGGGGTGACATCGCGGTCCTGGCCAGTGCGCCGTTTCCGGCCGAGCCAGTGCTTAGCCATAGATGACAGCGCCTCGATGCACGGTCCGCCGGCACCGCGGCAGGGCGTCCTGCGGGCCCAAGCGCGGCAAGGCGGGCACCCGCGAACGCGGATCGGTCGACCAGCGCTGGACCGTGTCGCGAGGTGCGTGGACATCCAGCGTGTCGGCGTCCCACACGGCATAGGAGGCCGGCGCGCCGGGGACCAGGGCCCCCGTCTGGCCGTCGCGGACACCGCTCGCGCGCCAGCCACCACGCGTCGCAGCGGCGAACGCCGCCCGTGCCGAGACCGCACTGCCCGGGGTTTGATGATTGACCGCTGCCCGCACGCTTACCCACGGGTCGAGGCCCGTTACCGGGGCGTCGGAGCCTAGCGCGAGGGGCACGCCTTGGGATGCTAACAGCGCAAGCGGATTGAGTTGAGTGCCTCGTTCTGCGCCAAGGCGCTGGGCGTACATTCCGTCGGCGCCACCCCACAGCGCGTCAAAATTCGGCTGGACGCTCGCGATGACGCCCCATGCGCCCAGTTTGGCGGCCTGGTCCGCGGTGACCATCTCCAGGTGCTCGAGGCGGTGTCCGCAGCGCGCGACCGCAGCCACCCCGAGGCCCGCGACCACCCGTTCCAAGGCGCCCACCACCGCCGAGACCGCCGCATCGCCGATGACGTGGAAACCCGCGGTCACCTCCGCCTCGGTACACGCCCGCAGGTGGGCCTCGATGGCGGCGTGGTCCAGGTAGCAGCTGCCGAGGCGGTCGGGGGCGTCGCGGTACGGCTCGTGCAGCCAGGCGGTGCGCGATCCGAGGGCCCCGTCGACGAACAGATCACCGGCCAGCCCATGGGCCCCGGTCGCGTCGACCAACGAGCGCGCCTGTGCGGGCGTGGCTACCGCTTCGCCCCAGTAGCCGATCACCTCGACGCCGTGGTTGAGGTCACGCAGCCGCAGCCAGTCGTCGAGCCCGCCGATTTCGGGGCCCGCGCATTCGTGCACCGCGACGATCCCGGCCGCCGCGGCGGCGTCGAGTGCCACCGTTCGGGCCTCGGCGAGCTGCTCGGCGGTCAGCAGGTCACGGGCGACGGCCCGGGTCAGGTGGTGCGCGTCGCCCACCAGCGGCCGCTGCGGAGCGAAACCGGCGGCCGCCGGTAAGTCTGCGACCAGGCGTCGCAGCGCGGTTGAGGCCAGTGCGGAGTGGACGTCGACGCGAGCCAGGTAGGCGGGCCGGTCACCCAGCACGGCATCGAGGTCGCCGCTGCTCGGCGGGGTGTTCTCGGGCCACGACGACTCGTCCCAGCCGTGCCCCCACACCGGCCGCCCAGGGTGGGCGGCCGCATAGTCGGCGACCATCTGGAGGCACTGCGCTCGCGAGACCGCCGGGCGCAAGTCCAGCCCACTGAGCGTCAGGCCGGTCGCCGTTAGGTGCAGATGGCTGTCGACGAATCCCGGCGCCACGAAGCCCCCGTCCAGATCCTCCACGTCCGCGTCGGGGAACTGGCTCCGGCCGACGTCGTCGCTGCCCAACCACGCGACGATGCCGCCGCGCACCGCCATGGCGGTAGCGTCGGGATGGGTCGGGCTGTGCACCCGGCCGTTGACCAGCAACGTGGTGGGAATCCGGTCCTGCGCGGTCTCGGTCACACGCCAAAACTACGTGTGGTGGTGACGAGGGCAAGCAGCGTCAGCTTGTCGACGACGCGGGACGCCCCGGGAACTCGTGGCCCATGGGATCGCCCGCCAGGGAGGGCGGCTCGACGTCCAAGACGTCGATGACCTCGCCGTCGATGTAGTCGCGGCCATCGCCCGCATACCCGCGTCGGGCGCCGGCTCCGAACAGCGTCGCGTCGGTGAGCAGCGGCATGCGCCGGCGCAACCCACGCATCCCCAGCGCGGTCAATCCGGGACGGGCGACCGACCGTATCGGCGGAATCAGCAATAACAGGCCCAATGCCGTGGTGACCACACCGGGAACCAGGACCAAAGTGGTGGCCAGCGTGACCAGCGCGCCATCGCTCACCGCGCGATTCGGTTCGGCCGGGGCGGACCGCAATCGACCGATTTGACCGATCAGGTGCGAACCTGCCATCGGGGCCAACAGGCCCCACCCCACCACGAAGCTGACCAACAGCGCCATCAACGCCCATCCCCACCCGATCGTCGAGATCAGCAGGAAGAACGCCGCGAGCTCGACAATGGCGTAGATCAACAACAGCCTCCGCAACATGTGACGCCAACGTGCAGCCGCGGCGCCCGAGTTCCCCCACGGGTGCGTATCCCGGCTGCAGTTAGATGACGGTATGACCACAATTCAGATCGAGGCCCCGACGGACCGATCGATGCGCTGCTGAGCCTTCCCCAGGGGCCGGGACCGTCGCCGGGTGTGGTGGTGATCCACGACGCGGTGGGCTACGGGCGCGACAAGGAGGCGATCAACGAGCGCATCGCCGGGGCGGGCTATGTGGCGCTCACCCCGAATCTGTATTCGCGGGGCGGCCTCGTCCGATGCATCACACGGGTCATGCGGGAGGTGAGTATGCAGCGGGGCCGCTCCGTTGACGACATTCTGGCCGCCCGCGATCAGCTGCAGGCGATGCCGGAGTGCTCCGGGCGGGTCGGCATCGCGGGCTTCTGCATGGGCGGCCGGTTTGCCCTCGTCATGTCGTCCAAAGGTTTTGGTGCCGCTGCCCCGTTCTACGGCACTCCCCTGCCCGCCAACCTCAGCGAGACGCTGGACGGGGCGTGCCCGATCGTGGCGAGCTTCGGCGGCCGTGATCTGGCGGGCAGGGGCGCGCCCGAGCGACTGCGCGAAACGGCCGCGGCCAAGCAGATAGCCACCGACATCAAGGTGTACCCCGACGCCGGGCACAGCTTCGCGAACGCCCTCCCCGCCCAACCGCTGCTTCGCATCGCGGGGTTCGGGTACAACGAGGCCGCCACCGAGGACGCGTTCAGGCGCGTCTTCGCGTTCTTCGGTGAGCACCTGGGGACGGGCGCAACGACCTAGCGTCGTTGGCCGAGTGCGCTGTGGCGGCGATGGGCAAACGCCCACGGCAGCCATCGGTGTGATCGTCAGGCGGGCTAATATGTCGTCGCGATCGTCCCGTGGTGGGCCTAGTAAGGAGACGACGATGCGCGGATGGGCGATCCGGCGGCATGCCCGGTGGGTCGACGTCGGCGTGGCCCTGGTCGTGCTGGCGGTGTTGATCGTGGTGGGCCGCGTCGCCATGTTCGGCCGGGACGACGCCCCGTCCAGCCAGCCCAGCCGGGGGGCGGTGCGGGACGCGGCGACCCAGACCGTTCCCCGCGCCCGCTTCAGCGGCGCCGAGCAGCAGATTGTGGGCCTGCTGCCCCCCGGGTACAGCGCCGCGGCCTGCACGCGGGCCGTGAACCCGTTCCCGAGCGCAGTCGCCAGCCTGGACTGCAGCCAAAACACCAACTCCGACACCCCGACCTACGCGCGCTTCACGCTTTACAACGACATGGACGCGCTGACCGGCGACTTTCAATTGACGGCCGACGGCATGGCGGTGTCAGCCTGCCCCGGCGAAAACACGTCGCGCGGCACCTGGAGTTACCGCGCGGACGCCGCCCAGATCAGCGGCAAAATCGTGTGCGGCATCGTCGCGGACCGCGCCAACATCGCGTGGACCCGCGACGATCAGCTGCTACTCGCCACCGTCAACGGAGGACCCGACCTCACCAGCCTCTACCGGTGGTGGCGGACCTACGGCGGCATGCCACAGCGCTGAAAAGCTGCATCGGCCCCGGATAAGCTAACCGGCCGGGAGTTTCCGCGACAGCGCGCCGGCGAAGGTGTGCACGTCGCCCGGCCAGCGCGCCGATAGGTAGCTGCCGTCGTCGACGACGAACGCCGGTCGCGAGTCGGTGAACGTGTCGCGCACCATCCCCGAGGATTTGAGCAACCAGTCCGGCGATCCGCGGACCACGTCGCAGAAGTCCGCCGGATCTTCAAGTGCGCGAGTGACTTCCGACTGCACCGACATGTACCCGCTGGGCTGGCCGGGCTCCTCGGCGTAGGTCCGGTAGTAATTGCGGTCCCAATATCGGGTGATCCGGGTGAGCCGCCAGGCCAGGCGCTCCATCGCCCACGTCAACGCGGTGGTCTTGCGGCCGTAGAGCACCGAGCGGCCCGTGCCCGGATCAACGCTGCGCGCGGCGAGCAGCACACCGTGACAGATCGCGGCGACGATCAGCCCACGGGCAAAGGCGTCCACGACAAGCCGATGCAGTACGTCGCTGTCGATGTAGCTGCGCATGCCCCGGGCACGATGCCCGCCGGGCAACAGCAGCGCGTCGACGCCATCGAGGGTGGCCTGAGCCCAGCTGACCGGACGCTGGTACTCGGCTGACCGCAGCATCTCCTGATACGCGTCGCGGCCGTCCTTGTTGGCCCGCAGCATCAGCCCGAGCAGCGGGATAGCGCTCAGGCCCGGTAGTTCGGACCAGACGTCCAGCCCGCGGCCGGTCACCATGATGTCGTCGGCGACACCGGGATCGCCGCTTTCGGTGGCAAAGACCACACGGTGACCGTTGCGGGTCAGGACCCGCCAGCTCACCGCGACCTCGGTCGGGTCGAAGTCGCGATCCGGGATCGGAACCAACACCGCGCCCATCATGGTCTCCGAGCCGCGTTGGCCTCAGGCCACTCTGAGCTCGAGGCCGACGTTGTTCTGCATGCCGCCGCGCAACTTACTGACGAAGTTGAAGACCGTGCCCACGATGCCATAGCGCCTGCCGATCGCGTCGTAGACGGTGCCGGTTTGCGACTTGTCGAGGATGGCCGCCGTGCCCTCGACGGCCTCGCTCGTCGGGCGGCCGCGCATGGTGCAGGTGGCCATCGTCACCCGGGGCGTGTTGCGGATCCGCTTGACCTTCCACGACTTTGCCTCCGTGATGACCAGCAGTCGGTCACCGTCGGCGGCGGCCCAGATGGGAACGGGCTTGGGCCGCCCGTCTTTGGTGAAGGTGGTCAGCAGGATGTATTGCGCCTTGGCGAGGTCGGCGAAGGTGGGCGTCACGCTGCTCAACCTACCGGTGAGCAGACGCAGAATCGCATGCGAACGGTGTTTTTTATGCGATTCTGCGTCTGCTCACCGGCTTTAGGCAGCTAGCCCTCCAGGTCACCCTCGGTTTCCAGCAGCGCCTGACGCAGCCCGTCGAGTGTGTCCGGTTGCGGCTCGGCCCACATGCCACGCCCGGCGGCCTCCAGCAGCCGTTCGGCCATGCCGTGCAGTGCCCACGGGTTGGATTCCGTCATGAACTTCCGGTTCTCGGCATCCAGCACGTAGCGCTCGGTCAGCTGCTCGTACATCCAGTCGGCCATCACCCCCGCGGTGGCGTCGTAGCCGAACAGGTAGTCGACGGTGGCCGCCATCTCGAACGCGCCCTTGTACCCGTGCCGGCGCATCGCGGCCATCCAGCGCGGATTGATCACCCGGGCGCGGAACACCCGGGCGGTCTCCTCGGACAGGGTGCGGGTGCGGATGGCGTCGGGCCTGGTGTTGTCGCCGATATACGCCGCCGGCGCTTGCCCGGTCAGGGCGCGCACCGTGGCGACCATGCCGCCGTGGTACTGGAAGTAGTCGTCGGAGTCGGCGATGTCGTGTTCACGGGTGTCGGTGTTTTTGGCGGCCACCGCAATACGGCGGTATTGCCGGTTCATGTCGTCGACCGCCTCGCGGCCATCGAGGTCACGGCCGTAGGCGAAACCTCCCCACGCGGTGTACACCGCGGCGAGGTCGGCGTCGTCACGCCAGTTGCAGCTGTCGATCAGCTGCAGCAGCCCGGCACCGTAGGTGCCGGGCTTGGAGCCGAAAATCCTTGTGGTGGATCGACGTTGGTCACCGTGCTGGGCCAGGTCGGCCTGGGCGTGCGCGCGCACGTAGTTGTCGTCGGCGGGCTCGTCGAGGTCGGCGACCAGCCGCACCGCGTCGTCGAGCATGGTCACGACGTGCGGGAACGCGTCGCGGAAGAAGCCCGAGATCCGCACGGTGACGTCGATGCGCGGGCGCCCCAGCTCGGTCAGCGGAATCGGCGTCAGGCCGACGACTCGCCGCGACGCGTCGTCCCAGACCGGCCGAACACCCAGCAGTGCAAGGACCTCGGCGATGTCGTCGCCGGCGGTGCGCATCGCCGAGGTGCCCCACACCGACAGCCCCACCGATTGCGGCCACTGCCCGTGGTCGTCGCGGTACCGGGCCAGCAGCGAATCGGCCAGCGCCACACCGGCTTCCCAGGCCAGCCGGGACGGCACCGCCTTGGGGTCGACGGAGTAGAAGTTGCGGCCCGTGGGCAGCACGTTGACCAGGCCGCGCAGCGGCGAACCGGACGGACCGGCGGGAATGAACCGGCCATCCAAAGCTCTTAACACCTGGTCGATCTCGGCGGCAGTGCCGGCCAGGCGGGGCACCACCTCGGTGGCCGCGAACCGCAGCACCGCGGCGACGTCGGCATCGTCGGTCAGCCGTTGGACCCCGTCGGGATCCCAGCCGCTGGCCTGCAGGGCGGCGACCAGTTCGCGGGCCGCGGCCTCGGCGTGGTCGACCGACGACCGTTCGTCGGTGCCGTCCTCGGCCAGGCCCAGCGCCTGCCGCAGGCCGGGGAGGACGTGCTCGCCGCCGAACAGCTGGCGGGCCCGCAAGATGGCCAGCACGAGGTCGAGTTCGGCCTCCCCCGTTGGCTTTTGGCCCAGGATGTGCAGCCCGTCGCGGATCTGGACGTCTTTGATCTCACACAGCCACCCGTCGACGTGCAGGATCATGTCGTCGAACGAGTCCTCTTCCGGCCGCTCGGTCAGACCCAGATCGTGGTCCATTTTGGCGGCGCGAATCAGCGTCCAGATCTGCTGGCGGATGGCCGGCAGCTTGCCGGGGTCCAGCGCGGCGACGGCGGCGTGCTCGTCGAGCAACTGCTCCAAACGGGCGATGTCGCCGTAGGTTTCGGCGCGCGCCATCGGCGGGATCAGATGGTCGACGAGGACCGCATGCGCCCGTCGCTTGGCCTGCGTTCCCTCGCCGGGATCGTTCACCAGGAACGGGTAGATCATCGGCAGGTTGCCCAGCGCTGCATCGGATCCGCAGGCCGCCGACATGCCCAGTGTCTTGCCGGGCAGCCATTCCAGGTTGCCGTGCTTGCCCAGATGCACCAATGCGTGGGACCCGAATCCAACGTCCAGCCAGTGATAGGCGGCCAGGTAGTGATGGCTGGGCGGCAGGTCCGGGTCGTGGTAGATCGCGACCGGATTCTCGCCGAAACCACGCGGCGGCTGCACCATCAGGACCACGTTGCCCGCCCGCATCGCGGCGATGACGATCTCCCCGTCGGGGTCGTTGCTCCGGTCGACGAACAGCCCTCCCGGCGGTGGGCCCCAATGCGCCTGCACGGCGTCGGTGAGTTCGGCGGGCAGCGTCGCGAACCAGTCACGGTAATCCTTGGCGGACATCCGGACCGGATTGCCGGCCAGCTGGCCGTCGGTCAGCCAGTCGGGGTCTTGTCCGCCCCGTTCGATCAGCGCGTGGATCAACGCGTCACCGTCTGCGGCGTCGACTCCGGGCAAATCACCCACGTCATAGCCGCGCTCGCGCATCGCCCGCAGCAGCGCGACCGCGCTGGCCGGCGTGTCCAGCCCGACCGCGTTGCCGATGCGCGCGTGCTTGGTGGGATAGGCCGAGAACACCAGAGCCACCCGCTTGTCGGCCGGGGCGACATGTCGCAATTGCGCGTGCCGGATCGCCAGTCCCGCGACCCGAGCGCAGCGCTCCGGGTCGGCGACGTAGGCGATCAGCCCGTCGTCGTCGATCTCCTTGAACGAGAACGGAACCGTGATGATGCGGCCGTCGAACTCGGGTACCGCCACCTGACTGGCCACGTCGAGGGGGCTGAGTCCGTCGTCGTTGTCGAGCCATTGCCTGCGTGGACTGGTCAGGCAGAGCCCTTGCAAGATCGGAATATCAAGGGCCGCAAGGTGTTCGACGTTCCAGCTGTCGTCATCGCCGCCGGCCGACACGGTGGCCGGTCGCAGCCCGCCCGCCGCAAGCACGGTGACCACCATGGCGTCGGCCTCGCCGAGCCGTTGCAACAGTTCGGGTTCGGCGGTGCGCAGCGACGCGCAGTAGACGGGCAGCGCTCGCCCGCCGGCGTCTTCGACGGCCCGGCACAGCGATTCGATGTAGGCGGTGTTGCCGGCCAGCTGCTGGGCCCGGTAGTACAGCACCGCGATGGTCGGGCCTTCGGTGTGGCTGGCGAGCGGCCGCTCCAGCTCACCCCAAGTCGGCGTCACCACCGGCGGGGCGAACCCGAAGCCGGTCATCAACACGGTGTCCGAGAGGAAGGCGTGCAGTTGACGCAGGTTGTCCACCCCGCCGTGGGCCAGGTAGATGTGCGCCTGCACCGCGATGCCGGCCGCCGGGGTGGACAGGCCGGTCAGCTCCGCGTCCGCCGCCTGCTCGCCGCTGACCAGCACCGTCGGGACGCCGCTGGCGATCACCGCGTCGATGCCGCTCTGCCAGGCCCTGTAACCGCCCAGGATCCGGACCACCACGATCGCCGCGTTGGCCAGCAGGTCAGGCAGCTGGTCATCGGTTAGCCGCGACGGGTTGGCCCAGCGATAGTTCTTCCCGCTGGCGCGGGCGCTGATCAGGTCGGTGTCGGACGTCGAGAGCAACAGGATGGTTGGCTCAGCCACCCACCATTCGTACCCTAGGGGGGTTCACCAGTGGGCCCCGGCTACCTCGCGGTGATCGAGCGCTCCAGCTTTGCAAGTACTACCCGGCAGCCACCCGCTTGCTGCCGAAGACGCGTTCCTGCAGTGCGGTGTCCCCGAGTGAGAGGGCTCTGACGACCTTGCCGTCGCGGAACTCGAACACGTCGGCTTCGGGACCGGTCTCTGCGCCGGCGGTGACTTCGGTCAGGGCAATGACGACGTCGCCGTCGGCCAGGAATCGCTTTGTTTCGACCTTGGTCGTCTTCTCCGACAGCCGCATGAGCAGGTCGGTGAGTTCGTTTTTCCCGTGGTACGTGCCACCGATCGTGCTCTGGCCGTTGATGGTCCACTCGACAGAGTCGTCGAAGACGCTCAACGCGGTTTCGAGGTCGCCAGCGGCGAAAGCCGCATAGCCCTTCTTCGTCGTCTCGATATTCTGGTTGGACATCGGATTCCCTTCTGTTTCTTGCGATTAGCTTCCGGTCTGCGTCATGGCGATGCCCGTCCGCGGGCCGTCTGTGCGCGAAGCGATCTCGTCGACGGACCCCGCGGCCGTCGCCCGACGGCCGCTCGTGCGCATCAGGCGCAGCAGGATGGACGGACGCAGCAGCCGCGCGGGTGGATCAACCATTGCGGTGACCCGCATGAACTGCCCCGCCACCACGGTGTCGACCTCCACGGCGGACAGCACCCGCTCGAGGAACGAGTTGCTGATGCGCATCGACATCGGTCGGGGTCCGACCACTTCCGGGAGATTCAAGTCGGAGCCGACGGCCGTCTGCCAGGCCACCCGGACTTTCCTGGCCGAGGCGCGGAAGAAGCGTCGCGGCAGGCCGCGATCCCCGCGCCGCAGACAGTCGCGCAGCACCATCGCCTCGATCGCCGCGACCGTCATGCCCTGCCCGTAGATGGGGTTGAAGCTGCACACCGCATCGCCGACTACGAGCAGCCCGTCGGGCGTTCGGCGCATCTTGTCGTAACGCCGCCAGCGGTTGGACGGAACGCGATGGTGCACCACCTCGCCAAGGGGCTCGGCCGTTCGAATCGCTTCCATCGCATGCGCTGGGGCGAAATCGGCGGCGAAGGTCACCATGTCGTCACGCCGGCTCGGCGGCTTGGCTCCCGCCATGGTGCCGACACCGAACATCCAGGTGTCGTTTTCGTACCTGATGAGCCCGAACATTTTCGGCCTGCCGGGCTTGGGGAACAGGGCGATCATGTACTCGTGCACGGCGTCCGGGGTGAGTCGCAGCAGTTGACAGGCGTACTCGAGCTGGACGATCAACTCGTCCTCCCGGGGACGCCCATACCCGAGTCCCTCGAGAAAGAACGGTGTGCGGGAGCCGCGGCCGGTCGCGTCGACGACCAGATCGGCGGTCAGCGTCGACTCGCGGTCGTTGGCGCGATCCACCACCTTCGCCCCGGTGACGCGGCCACGATTCGCTGTGGCCGTCAGGGCGAGCACGTCGTGGCCTTCGAGGAACATCACGTTGTCGATCGCCTGTACGCGGCGACGCACATTCCATTCGAGGACGGGCCGGCTCGGAAACAGGATCCGCGGCGCATTCGGTGCCCTGCCCGAACGCACCGCTTGATGCGAGCCCACCGACATCCATAGCTTGGACAGATCGCCGTCGTCCCAGCTGCCGACGCCGGCGGCCTTGAGGTCCTCCACAAACCCGGGGAAGAGTTCGTCGAGAATTCCCGTGCACTGTGCGAGGGCGGCGTGGATCAACCTCCCTTGCGGGACGCCTCGCCGGTTGACCGCATCGCGCGGCAAGATGTCCCGCTCCACCACCGTCACCCGGCCGTAGAAGTCGGCCAGCACGCGGGCGGCCAGCAAGCCGCCCATACTCGCGCCGAGCACTACTGCATGACCACCGCGCTTGTCCATGGTGCACCCCTGACCGGCCGTAACTGGACTGCTTTGCAGTGTCCGGCCGGCAGGGATCGGCAGCTAGAGTAGGCGACTACCCGAATTCTGCTGACGTGTTATGGCGAGTGCCTCAAGGGCTTTCCAGTTCACCGTCGGTGTTTTCAGACCCCGGCGATCGAGGTAGCGTCTGCCTGCCCTGCGCATATCGCGGGCCAGCCGCCAGAAGACACCGAGTTGTGAATGCGGCGGACGCCGAAAATCGGTGCTGGTGAATATCCACTGATCGGCACGGCGCTCCAATCGGCCTTCGATGTGCATCTGCCGGATATTCCACAGGTTCTCGTCGTGGCGGTGACACAGCAGCACCGCCGGGCCTGCGGCGACGGGAAGCTCCGACGGCCAGCTGACCGTGCATTGTCCCGTGGCCGGGTCGTAGCGCGGCGCCCGCTGGCGCACGCTGACCGGATAGCCGGCGGGGTCCAGAGCCGTGAGCACCGCGTCCGGATATCCGGCGAGCTCGCTGGCCGCATCAGACCACATGTTGCAGGTCCCTGGGATCGATCTGCTCCGGTGGGCCGGCGAAGTCTCGTGTTGGCCAGAAGTGAGCGCGGCGCGGCAGCACGTGAATCAAGAGGCGCAGACAGTAAAAGGGAAACAGCCGCCGGCCAAGTCGGCTGATCATGAACGATGAGCCCGTGGGCTGGCGGCCGAACACCGTCTGCACGAGCGCGGCAAGATCTGGCTCGCGAGCGATATCGGACACGATGCGTTCCTCGCAGATCGCGTCACCCTGAATCAGAACGGCACCCGGCCGCGCTATTCCCGATCCGGTCGGGTCCGAGAACAGCAAGCTCACCTTGGGATTGCGTCGGACGTTCAACGCCTTTTGCGGCAGGCCGATATTCGTCGCAATGAGGAAGCGACCGTCCTCGAGGAGTAACGGGCTCACCGGCCAGGTTTGCGGCGCGCCATTGCCGGACACAGTGGTGAACTCGCACGTTCGGTATTCGCGGACAATCCTGAGCGCCTCGGAGCACACAACCGTAACTTTCTATGCGTGGGACTCGGCCGGGTTCAGTAGGCGAGCGAGCTGGTCGCGGTTTTTGATGTCGAGCTTGGCGAAGATGCGATAAAGATGTCCGTCCACCGTGCGCACCGAGACGGACAGTCGGTCGGCGATCGCACGATTGGACAACCCGGCCGAAACCATCGCCGCGATCTCGCGTTCGCGGTCGGTGATGGGCAGCGGCTGGGTGGCGGCATCGATCGCCGGCGACTGCAGCCCGAACTTGCCCGCCAGCCAGTGCACCCGCGCCGACGATTCCAGCTCCTTGGCCCGCTCGCCGGCGCGGGCGTGCTCGCGTGCGGCCTGAGCCGCCGCATCCGCCGCCAGCGCCATCGCGCCCATGCCCGAGAACCGGTCGGCGACGTCGTCGAGCAATCCGCCGTCGTGGTCAGCCAGGGCGCGGGCGTGTGCCGCGATCACGTCGGGCAGAGCAGCGTCGAGGATCCGGGCCAATTCGCTCAACCGGGCCGCCTGCGCGCGATCACCGAACCGCACGGCCGTGTGTAGCGCACGCATCTCGACGGCACACATCCCGGACTGTCGTGCGATCTCGGCGGCGCGTAACGCGTGCCTTTGCGCCGAACTCGTCTGGCCGCAGCTTGCCCGCACCCAGCCGCGTGCCAGTTCGAGTTCTGGCAGGAACACCGCAACTTGCGGTCCATTCGCGTCCTCGGAGAGCTTCAACGCGGAACCCGCGTCATCGTCATGTTGCTGTCCGGCTTCGGCCTGGGCCAGTAACGCCGAAACCAGCATCAACCAGCCGGACGGAAAACCCGTCAACATCGCGGCTACCGAATCCCGCAACGCCTCACATGCCGGCCCCAGCGCGCCGCGGGCGAAGTTGGCCAGGCCCACCAGCGCTTTCACGATTGCCTCCGCCTCGCGCACACCCGCTGCCGCGGCCGCGTAGCGTTCGCAGACCAAATCGGCGGCCGGCAGATCCCCGGCGGCGGTCAGCGCCATGACCTCGGCCAGCCCGATGGCGAACCGTTGCGGCCCGGATTCGCCGAGCGCGGCGGCCCGGAAACCCGCGTTGGCGACCCGATGACAGTCCGGGAAACGTCCGGACAGCGCCATTGCCCACGAGGTGGACATCGCCGCCCACACCGCCGCGGGCGGTCCGACCCCCGACTCACACACGACCAGTCCCGCCGTCATCGCCGTCGACAGATCGCCGGAGAAGAACGCGAACGACACCCCCATCGCCGCCGCCAAACCGAGCATGGCCCCGGAATTGACGCGGTCTTTCACGTTGGCGAGCACCGCGCGCGCCGCATCGACTCGACCGCAGCCCCAGAACAGGTTCGCCGCGCGAAGACAGCCCCATCGCACCGTCAGCAGCTCGTCGGAACCGTCGGGGTCAAAGGCGCTCAACACGTCTTCGGCCTCGTCGCCGCGTCCCTGCCAACTCACCGCCTCCGCAAGCACGATCGCCGCCCGCAGGCCGCCGCCGCGCTGGAAGGCAAAGCGGGCCAACTTCTCGCCGAAGGCGACGTTCGACATGGTGACGGCGCTGGCCGCGGCGTCCATGATCACCTCGAGGTCTGGGGCAAGGTCGCTCTGGATCATGAACTGCGCCAGCTGAATCCGGGTGCGCACGTCGGGCGCGGGCAGGTGCGCGGAACGCTGCTGAAGTTGTTGCGCCAGCAGCGTGTTGAGTTGCCGCGTCCGCGCAACCCCGGCGCGCTGAAGCGCCGCTTCCCCGATGACGGGGTGGTTCAACCGCGCCACCGCGTGCGCCCCGTCGGCGACGAGCTGGATCAAACCTCGGCGCTCGAGGCGCGCGACCGCGTAGGCGTCGCAGACCGCCTGCAGGATGTGCCAGTCGAGGACTTCGGCGAGCGCGACGACCTCGATGACTTCGAGTTCCTCGGGCGCCAACGACCGCAGCCGAAACTCCACCAGGTCGTAGAGTTCGTCGTCGCCGCGCAGCGGTCCATGCAGCCGCCAGCCCGTCTCCGTCCGGGCGAGCACCCCGCTCTCCCGGCCGGCGCTGAGCAGGCCACGCAGCAGCAACAGGTTGCCGGCGGTTCGTTGGTGCAGCTCATCGATGAGCCGGCCGTCCACCTCGCCGCCGAGAACGCCCCGGGCGAGCTCGCCGACTTGCTTGCGGGTGAACGGCTTGATGCTCAGCGGCAGCAGGAGCTGTTCTTTCCACAGCGCCGTCACCGCGTCGGGCGCTGAGTCCCCGGTGCGGACCACAACGATCAGCCCGGTTTGGCCACTGACGGCGAGCTGATGCACCAATGTCGCGGACAGCGGGTCGAGCAACTGGGCATCGTCGACGACGATGACCAGGTTTTCTTCCCGTTCCAGCGCCTGGTGTGCGGACGCCAGCATGATGGCGGGTTCGTGCGTCGCATCGACGGTCACCGACCGATAGAACGCGCCCAGTGGGATTGCACGGCCGGTCTCGGTGCCCAGGACGAACCGCACGGTGTGATTGCCCGAAGCCAACGTCTCGGCAAGGGTTCGCGCGAGGGTCGACTTGCCGACCCCGCTCTCGCCCAGCAGCGCGACACCCCGAAGGGGTGGACCAGCCTCGAACGCCGCCAGCGCCTGACCGAGTTCGACGTCGCGGCCCACCATCGGCCAGTTCGTAACGCGCTCCGTTTGCACCGCCAGCCGAACCTCCTGGGCCGGATTTTCAGCAAACGGTACCGTCACTGCCCGCGGCGCTAGCCAAAATTTGTATTTTCATAGAAATCTCTGTGTAAAGCTCATCACGCATCGGGCGGTGCCGGGGAGCCGTACCTTTAGAAGGTGGTAAGAGCCCGCGATACCGACGCGTGCCCCGGGGCGCTGCAGGTGCACTGGGCCGCCGACGGCGCACTAGTGCGGGTCCGGCTACCCGGCGGCGCCATCACCGCCGAACAGATGGCAACCCTGTCGCGGGTCTCGACCGACCTTGGCTCGGGAAGGCTCGAGCTGACCGCCCGGGGCAACGTCCAATTACGTGGCATCACCGATGTCACAGCGGTTGCCCAAGCGATCGCCGAAGTCGGGCTGTTGCCGTCGCCGACGCACGAGCGGGCCCGCAACATCGTCGCCTCACCACTGTCCGGCCGGACCGGCGGACGCGCCGACGTGCGACCGTGGGTGAGCGAGTTGGACGCGGCGATCTGCGCTGATCCCCGGCTTGCGGAACTGGGCGGCCGGTTCTGGTTCAGCATCGACGACGGCCGCGCCGACGTGTCCGGCCTGTGCGCCGATGTCGGCGTGCACGTGCTGGACGACGGTGTGGCGCTGTTGTTGGCGGGGCGGGACACCGGCATGCGGCTGGCTGTCGACGACATCGCCGAGTCACTGGTCGCACTTGCCGCGCGGTTCATCGAGATACGCGGAAATGCTTGGCGTGTCAACGAATTGGCCGACATCGGGAGTCTGCTGCCCGGTACCGACATCAGCGCTACAACGTTCCCGCCGGTCACCCGGCCGCCGGTCGGATGGATCAGCCAGCGAGACGGCCGGATTGCCCTGGGCGCCGCGCTGCCGC
>DASSGQ010000095.1:0-3056 GCA_035693385.1 Mycobacterium sp. | reverse complement strand
CGCGTCACCCAGGGCGACCGTCAGCCTGCTGCGCAGGCCGCGGCGCGGGCAGCGACGCACGCTGTCATACGTGATGTGGTCGCCGCGTCGCGTCATCCGCATCCTCGACCAGGCGTAGGGCACGCCGAGACCGATCCGGATGGCGGCCGCCGCGGTCAGCCGAGCCGCGTCCAGCGATCGGAAGAGGACGCCGTGTCGTCCGGCGTCGTCGATCGAATAAAGCCGGACGTTCGTCTCCGCGAAGCTGCCGAAATACGGCAGCGGAAGCGTGGTGCCAACCGTGGTGGCGTTCATCGCAAACGGGACAAGCGCCACGTAGGTCATCCCGTCGTCGAAGACGTCCGGGCGGGTTCCCGGCGGGTACAGGCCTTCGACGCTTGCCGGCCGCACCGGCCAATGGAGGAAGGTCAGATCGACCCAGCGCTGCTCGAAGGTAACCGGGCCGCGCAGGGGTGGTGCGACGACCGGGAACCCGGCAAGAGCCGGGCTGCCGCCTGAATCCGCGGCCGGCGGGCCGGGTATGGCGGTCATCCGACCATCGTGGCACAAGGATCGGGCACGCCGACTCTCCATCACGAGAAGTCCGAATCGTCGACAAAGAAGCCGCACACCGGCCGCTTGGCGTCAAATTCTTTGGAAACATTTGGTCGTTTGCGGCTTAAAGTATGTATTACGTCGGGCGGCTTCGAATGGTCTGGCCGCTCAAACGAGAGGAGCGGAGGACCAATGAAAATCACCACAATGATGAAGACGGCGATAGCGATGGTGGGCATGGCCACGATTGCTATCGCGGGCGCTCCGATCGCGACGGCCGTCTATCCCATGAACGGCAAATTCGGCAGCGAGCTGACAATGACGGACACGGTTGGACAAGTTGTCCTCGGCTGGACGGTCAACGACCTGAAATCCAGCGCCGACACCATCCCGAATTATCCGGTTGCCGGCCAGCTCTGGGAAGCCACCGCGACCGTCAACGCGATCCGGGGCACCGTCACTCCCGCCATCTCTCAGTTCAATGCCCGTACCGCCAGTGGCACCGACTACCGGGTCTTGTGGCAGGCCTCGGGTCCGAACACCATCAGCGGGGCCACTATCCCGCAGGGCGCGCAATCGACCGGCAAAATCTACTTCGATGTCACCGGTCCGGCGCCGACCGTGGTCACCATGAACAATGGCATGGAAGACCTTATGATTTGGGGGCCTTAGAGGGCCTCAGCACGCTAGATCATCCCCCCTAATGCGGGCCGCGATTCACCTTGCGGCTCAATGAATTACAGGCCGTCAATAACGCGCCGTCGCGTTCGCGTCGTGACCATCGGGAAAATGCGGAATCTTGACTGGCGTAAAGCGCGATCCAGATATTCGGCCACACCCGCGACATGCCAGTCACGGCGACCTTTTGATGTCCTTTTTACCGGGCCAGATCGCGCATGCGCGAATAAGAACCCATAGCTCAGCCCTCGAACTGGCCCGAGATCCCACGTTCGATGCTGGCCCGCGTCGTCGATGGCAACACGACGATGCCGTCGAGCTCTTTGCGGGCCAGGTCGTAGGCATTCTGACGCTCCTGCGGCGTCGCGGCGGGGTCCGACGCCACCCGCAGCAGGCTCTGAGCTCGCGCGATTCGCTGCCGGCCCGCTGTCGAGAAGTCGCTGCGGCGCCTTCGTATCGCTTCCGCCTCGGCGGTGTTGAACGCGGTCACATAGTCCTCGACCGCGGCGCGGTACTGCGCCGCGGCGTCCCGGTCGTCGAGGAGTTCTTCGGCCTTGACCGGGCGCAGGAAGTCCGCCCGCAGTTTGGCCTTGTGGAAGCCGATCGTGAGCGGATCGCGCATGTCGGTCATGAGCGGGAAGTCGAGAAGCTTGGCGAAGTCGAGTTCGTACTCGAGCCAGCGGGCGTCGGTACGACCGTGCTCGTCGATGACGCGTCGCAGCGAACGCCATTGCGCCGCTTGACTATTGCCCGCGTGCGCGGTGGGCGGGATCACTGCGTCCGGTGTCGAAGCCCGATCGACGCCCTGCGGCTCCTGGGCTCGCCGCTGGTAGGCGCCGAATGCCTTTACCCCCGCGATGATCACACCCACCAGCGGCAGGATCATGATCAGCAGCTCCGCCAAGCGGAATAGCAAACCCACACGGCCAGGATGCCACCACTGCGACGGTGCGCGGGCCCGGTGGCGGGCAGTGCCGCCGGTTATGTACCGCTGAGGTACTCGGCGCGCGCGGCCCGGCGGGCCAGCTTGCCGCTGGTGGTGCGCGGGATCGCACCGGCGGGCAGGAAGCGCACGTCGGCGATGGCCACACCGTGCCGTTGCGACACCGCGGCCCGGATCGCCTCGATGGCCGGCAGCGGATCGTCGCGGCTGGTGCCGGCGGCACGTTCGGCGATGATCACCAGGCGTTCGCCGGTGTCGGCATTGCCGGCGCCTGAGCCCGGCACCCGGTCGGCCGGCACGGAGAACGCGGTCACGTATCCGCGCCGCACCATCGGCGACGCTTCCGCGACCGTGGCCTCGATGTCTTGCGGGTAGTGGTTGCGGCCGTCGATGATCACCAGATCCGCGATCCGGCCGGTTACGTAGAGCTCGCCGTCCAGATACACCCCGAGGTCGCCGGTCCGCAGCCAGGTGCCTTCGACGGTCGAGGCCTCGGTGTGGCTGCCCGTGCCAAGCCGGGTCTGCAGCTTGGCGCCGAACGCAAGCTGGGTTTCCTCGGGCAGTCCCCAATAACCCCGGCCGACGTTCTCGCCCTGCAACCAGATTTCGCCGACATCACCGTCGGGCAGTTCGGTCCCGGTATCGGGGTCCACGATGACCGCCCACAGGCTGCGAGCCGTCCGGCCGCAGGACACCTGCGCCACCGCGGAGGGGGTGCCTTCGGGGACGCGTACCGCGTGACCGGCGCCCAATTGTTCGCGGTCGAAATAGACAACCGATGCCTGAGCGGACGGCTCGATGGTCGCGACGAACAGCGTCGCCTCCGCGATGCCGTACGAGGGTTTGAACGCGGTGCGCGGCAATCCGTACGGCGCGAACGCCTTGTTGAACGTCCTGACCG
>DASSGQ010000094.1:0-21523 GCA_035693385.1 Mycobacterium sp. | reverse complement strand
CACCGCGTCCACCCATTCCTGGTTTCCGGCGTCCGCGTTGTAGGCGATGACGTATTGCCCGCTCCACTTCGAGATCGCGTTAGCTTGCGCCCAAAGTTGGCGCGCACGAACGGGATCGAAGTTCAATACGTCGTTGCCCGGCAGGTTCGGATCGAAACCCGGCAACGACCTGGCGGTGAAATCGCGCGATGGGGTGCGAGTGTCCATGAAGATGCTCTGACAGATGTGCTGACGGTCGACGGCGGCCGACAACGCAAGCCGGCGCAGCCGCCCCTCCTCGCCGCCGAAATGCGGCAGCCGCAGGGGCGTATCGAGGCTGTGTTTGACCGCCACGGGGCCGCTGATGACGTTGTCGCCCAGGTCGCGCTTGTAGATCGGCAGCGCGCTCGGCGGAATCGTATCCAGCACATCGAGATTGCCCGACAGTAGATCGGCGTAGGCGGTGTCCAGATTGGCGTATAACTCGAACCTCAGGCCTTTATTGCGGGGCTTTCGGTTGCCGTGATAGCCAGGGTTGGGCCGCAGGTCGACCTTGACGTTGTGTTCCCAGGCGGGCCCGTCCGGGCCGTCGGCGAGCAGGTACGGGCCGTTGCCGACGGGGTTGCGGCCGAACGCCGCCATGTCGCGAAATGCAATGTCCGGCAGCGGATAAAAGGCGCTGTGGCCCAGTCGCAAGACGAAGTCGATGGTCGGCTCCTTGAGCCGCACGGTGAACTCGAGGTCGTTGACCACCCGCAGACCAGACATGGTGGTCCGTCCCGTTTTTGCGGCGGGCTTGCCTTCGCTGGTCACCCCGGAGACGTCGTCGAACCCGTCGATCGGGCTGAAGAAGCTCTGCTGCAGCTGGGCATTGGTGCTCAAGGCTCCGTAGTTCCACGCGTCGACGAACGAATGGGCCGTGACCGGCGAGCCGTCGGTGAACTTCCAGCCGGGCCGCAGAATGATGCGGTAGTTGACATTGTCGGTGGTCTCGATCGCCTGGGCGACCTCGGCCGAAGGGTTTCCGGCGGCGTCGTAGGACATGAGTCCGGCGAAGATCCGATCGAGGATCCTCCCCCCATTGCTGTCGTTGGTACTCGTCGGGATCAGCGGGTAGGGCGGTTCCCCACCGTTGACCAGCACCAGGTCGGGGGTCAAGACGCCGCCTCCACAACCAGCAAGGCAGGCGGCCAGGCACGCAACCAGCAGCCATCCGGCGGCGATTGCGGCCAGCGAGCCCATCCGATGCATGTCAGCGACGATAGGGCGTGCGGGCTGCCCGACCTGCAGGGTGCGGTGATCCACTACCAGACACCCGCCCCCTGCACCGATCGGAAAATCACGGCCCCTGCCGGGGTCCTTCCACCGGTCGTGAAGCGGCGGCCCGCCGGTGCCCCAGTCGACGACCGGATAACCGGTGATTATGCTCCGCGGCTCGCGGGGTTAGGCTCTCAAGCGGTTGACGAGCCTCGACACTAGGAGGAAGCCAGTGACCGCCGCCAATACCGGAGGCCCGTCTTCGGATCCCGCTTCGTACCCGCCGCCGACGCAGTTTGCCGAACAGGCCAACGCCGGTCCGGAGCTGTATCGCGAGGCGCAAGAGGACCGGATGGCCTTCTGGGCCAAGCAGGCCAATCGACTGTCCTGGTCGACGCCGTTCACCGAGGTATTGGACTGGTCGGGGGCGCCGTTCGCCAAGTGGTTCGCCGACGGCAAGCTCAACGTCGCCTATAACTGCGTGGATCGCCACGTGGCGGCCGGTCTCGGGGATCGGGTCGCGATTCACTGGGAGGGCGAGCCCGCCGGCGACAGCCGCAGCCTGACCTACTCCGATCTGCAGACCCAGGTGTGCAAAGCGGCCAACGCGCTGACCGGGCTGGGTCTGGTCGCCGGCGATCGGGTCGCGATCTACATGCCGCTGATCCCCGAAGCGGTCGTCGCGATGCTTGCCTGCGCGCGCCTCGGCATCATGCACAGCGTCGTGTTCGCCGGGTTTACCGCCAAGGCATTGCGCGCCCGGATCGCCGACGCCCAGGCCAAGCTGGTGATCACCACCGACGGGCAGTTCCGCCGTGGCAAGCCGGCACCGCTCAAGGACGCGGCCGACGAGGCTATCGCAGCGGGTCCCGACGGCGCCAGCTCCGTCGAGCGCGTTCTGGTGGTGCGGCGCACCGGAATTGAGGTGTCTTGGAACGACGACCGCGACCTGTGGTGGCACGATGTCGTCGATTCCGCATCGCCCGAACACACCCCGGAGCCGTTCGACGCCGAGCAGCCGCTGTTCCTGCTGTACACCTCGGGGACCACCGGCAAGCCCAAGGGCATCGTCCACACCAGCGGCGGCTATCTGACCCAGGCCTCCTACACGCACTACAACGTCTTCGACATCAAGCCAGACAAGGACGTGTTCTGGTGCACCGCCGACATCGGCTGGGTCACCGGACACACCTACGGTGTCTACGGTCCGCTGTCCAACGGGGTCTCCGAGGTTCTCTACGAGGGCACCCCCGATTCGCCCACTCAGCACCGGCATTTCGAGATCATCGAAAAGTACGGCGTGACAATCTATTACACCGCGCCCACGCTCGTCCGGACGTTCATGAAGTGGGGGCGCGACATCCCCGACGCGCACGACCTGTCCAGCCTGCGACTGCTGGGGACGGTCGGCGAGCCGATCAACCCCGAAGCGTGGCGCTGGTACCGCAGGGTGATCGGCGCCGACAGCCTCCCGATCGTGGACACCTGGTGGCAGACCGAAACCGGCGCCGCGATGATCTCCCCGCTGCCCGGAGTCGCCTCGGCCAAACCGGGTTCGGCGATGAGGCCGTTGCCGGGCATCTCGGCCAAAATCGTCGACGACCACGGCGATCAGATCCCGCCGGCAAACGCTAAGGGCGAGCACGTCAGCGGCTACCTGGTCCTGGACCAGCCGTGGCCGTCCATGCTGCGCGGCATCTGGGGCGATCCGGAACGCTATGTCGAGACTTACTGGTCTAGGTTCGCCGAGCAGGGCTGGTACTTCGCCGGCGACAGCGCCTATTACGACGCGGACGGCGCCATCTGGGTGGTGGGCCGCATCGACGACGTGATGAACGTGTCGGGGCATCGGCTCTCGACCGCCGAGGTGGAATCGGCCCTCGTCGGCCACATCGCGGTGGCCGAGGCGGCGGTGGTCGGGATGACGGACGAAACCACCGGCCAGGCCATCTGCGCGTTCGTCGTCCTGGTCGCCGACTTCGACGTACACGACGGGATCGTCGACGAGTTGCGAGTCGAGGTGGCCCGGGAGATCTCACCCATCGCGCGACCGCGAGAGGTTCATGTGGTGCCCGAGCTGCCGAAGACCCGCAGCGGCAAGATCATGCGGCGGCTGTTGCGCGACATCGCGGAGAACCGCGAGTTGGGTGACACGTCGACGCTGCTGGATCCCAGCGTGTTCGACGCGATCAAGACGGCAAAGTAGGTCGCGCGACGCGTTGCTCAGTTGGGCGGCAGCGGCACGAATCCCGCGCCGGGCCGGTGTTTGGCGTTGATGTCGGCGAGATCGGCGTTGAACGACATCACCACCGCCGGGGTGTGTAGCGGGATGTATTTGATGATGCACGTCGGCAGGTTGTCGCTGAACGCTCCGTGAATCATCCCCACCAGCATGTTGTTGACGGTCACCGGCGCCCCGGAGTCACCCGGTTGACCGCACACCTGCATGACGATGGTGCCCGGGTCCTGGCCGGGCCCCCAGGTGACGCCGCACGAATTGCCGGTCGTGCGGCCCTGCTTGCAGGCGATCTGACCGAAGGCCGGATCCGGACCGATGCCGGCGATGGTAAATCCGTTGTACGTGGCCACCGGTGCCACCTTGGCCGGGTCAAACTTGATTACCGCATAGTCGAGGTTGTCGTTGCCCGAGACCATGACCCCCAGCGGGCCCCTGTTTTGGGCGGCCTCCGCGACGACCTGCTCACCGGGACCGCCACAGTGCGCCGAGGTGAATCCGATCAGATCCCCCGCCGCGTCGGTGCCGATCGTCGTCAGGGTGCACATGGTGTCCCCGTTGATGACGATGCCCGCACCGCCGCCCATCGGGACCCTGTCGTCAGCCGCGGCGACGTTGGCGGGCAAGGCCATCAGCGCCACGAGCACGACTACCATTGCCGCCGGATGCCAACTGTGGGCCATCTGCAAAGCAACACTCCCCTCAACGGGCCGAACATCCCGAGCAGCGTGGCCAGTCTAATCGGATAACGCATCTCGTTCGCGCTGGTCGGCGCCGTCCCCACGCGGCTTTGTTTATTCTGTTCGCTCCCAACACGATCGGCGCTCTGAGTCCCCGTGAACCGGAACTGACCACATGCGGGCGGCGGCCGCGCAGGCGAAGGCTAAGCCCTTGCGGCTCAACTTTTTCGGCCGCCGGCCAGAGCGCGCCGCATCCACCCGACCGCCGAGATGTGCCTCGATTTTCGGCTGCCCTCGTCTGGCACCGCACCGCATGGCAACATGAACCGCGACGAGCGAACAGGCTCGGCGACGCTGCGGGCCGAGCAACGGCTCGATGAGGCCCCGGGCAACCGAACGGAGAGGACCGTCTGTGAGCAAAGTCGATCGCAAGAACGGTGTGCCCAGCACCCTGACCACGATCCCGTTGGCCGACCCGCATGCGAGGCCCGCGGACCCGTCGATCGGCGATCTGATCAAAGACGCGACGACCCAGGTATCCACTCTGGTGCGCGCTGAGGTCGAACTGGCCCGCTCCGAGATCACCCGGGACGTCAAGAAGGGCCTCACCGGCAGCGTCTACTTCATCGCCGCGCTGGTGGTGCTGTTCTACTCCACGTTCTTTTTCTTCTTCTTTCTCGCCGAGCTGCTCAACAACTGGCTGTGGCGCTGGGTGGCGTTCCTGATCGTGTTCGCGATCATGGCGGTGGTCGGGGCCGTGCTGGCCCTGTTGGGTTTCTTGAAGGTGCGCCGAATCCGGGGACCGCGGCAGACGATCGAATCGGTCCGGGAGACGCGCGCCGCGCTCACCCCTGGCCATGACAAGGCCCCCGCCGGGACGAAGGCGCTCACCGAGCCCGGCGGCAAGCACGAAAGCGGCGCCCCCGCCGATCCCACGGGTTGGTAGATGGCAGCACCAGATCCGTCGGTCACCCGCATCGACGGCCCATGGCGCCATCTGGACGTGCACGCCAACGGCATCCGATTTCATGTCGTCGAGGCTTTGCCGATTGGCCAGCCGACCGGCGAAGGCGCGATTATGCCGCCCTCGGAGCCGGCGACGGCGCGGCCATTGGTGATGTTGCTGCACGGTTTCGGGTCGTTCTGGTGGTCCTGGCGTCACCAGCTGCGCGGGCTGACCGGCGCGCGGGTGGTCGCGGTCGATCTGCGAGGCTACGGCGGCAGCGACAAGCCCCCGCGCGGCTACGACGGCTGGACGCTGGCCGGCGATACCGCAGGGCTCATTCGTGCGCTCGGGCACTCGTCGGCGACGCTGGTCGGCCACGCCGACGGCGGGCTCGCCTGCTGGGCCACCGCGCTGCTGCATTCGCGGCTGGTGCGCGCCATCGCGCTGATCAGTTCGCCTCACCCGGCGGCGCTGCGACGATCCATCCTGACGCGGCGCGACCAGGGATACGCGCTGTTGCCGACGCTGCTGCAATATCAAGCGCCGATCTGGCCCGAGCGCCTGCTGACCCGGGACGACGCGGCGGAGATCGAGCGCCTGGTCCGGAGCCGCAGTAGTGCCAAATGGGTTGCTTCCGAAGATTTTTCCCAAACCATCGGCTATCTGCGCACGGCGATCCAGATTCCGGCCGCCGCGCACTGCGCATTGGAATACCAGCGCTGGGCGGTGCGAAGCCAGCTGCGCGGCGAGGGCCGGCGATTCATGAGATCAATGTCCCAACAGCTCAGTGCGCCGTTGCTGCACTTGCGCGGTGACGCCGACCCCTACGTGCTGGCCGACCCCGTCGATCGCACCCAGCGTTACGCACCACAGGGGCGCTACATATCCATCGCCGGCGCAGGACATTTCAGCCACGAAGAGGCACCAGCGGAAATCAACAGGCACCTGATGAGGTTCTTCGAGAACGTGCACGGACCCCGGGTCAGCTGACGCAGGTCCCGGTGGCCACCTGCTGCGTGGCACCGACCTTGGCAAGCTGACCGGCCACCTCGTCGGCGGTCAACACGAAACCGGTGTCGGGGTCGTCGACAGCCGCACCGAACACCACACCGAGCACCTGACCGCTGAGGTCGATCAACGGTCCACCCGAGTTGCCTTGCTCCACACTGGCTCTAATGGTGTACACGTCGCGGGTGACCGGTGCCGGGTCGCGGTAGATGTCGGGACCACTGAGCTTGATGGCCTCGCGAATCCTGGCCGGGGTCGCGGTGAAGTTGCCGCCACCGGGATAACCCAGCACCACAACGTTTGCGCCGGTCTTCGCCTCGGCCTGGGCGAAGGTCAGCGGCCGCGGGGGCAGGTTCGGGACGGCGAGAATGGCGATGTCGACCGACGGGTCGTAGGACACCACGGTGGCATCCAGGGGGTTGCCGCTGGCGTAGATCTGGACGCTGTTGGACCCGGCTACCACGTGCGCGTTGGTCATCACCCGATCGGGTGCGATCACGAATCCGCTGCCCTCCAAAACTTTTTGGCAGCTCGGCGCCAGGCTGCGCACCTTGACGACACTGGGCGCGGTGCCCGTCACCACCGGATTGGTGGCCAGGGCGGGATCCGGTGAGGCGACCGGGATCACGGGAGTACGGCTGAACGGCTCCAGGACCGCGGGCAGGCCCGAGGTGTTCAGCAGCGCCGACAGCCGCTTGGGCACCGTTTTCAGCCAGGGCGGTGCGACCTCGTTGACCTCGGCGAGCACTCGGGAACCCCGGACCGCGGCCGCCAGCTCGGGCTGGTCCTTGGACTGTGTGAGCGGCGTCGCCAACAACCAGGCCGCGGTCAACACCACGACGAGCTGGACCCCCACCCCGATGATCGAGTCGACGGATCGGATGGTGCGGCTGTGGATCGCGCCGCGAACGGCACGCCCCAGCACCACACCGGCGACCTCACCGACGACGACCAGCGCAAGGATCAAAAACAGCGCGGTGAACAGTTTGGCGCGGGGCGCGGCGATGTGGCTGACGATGTGGGGCGCCAGCAGCACGCCGGCGATCGCGCCGAGCAACACACCGACGAACGACAACACCGAGCCCAGCGCCCCCGAACGCCAGCCCGAGATTGCTGCGATGAACGCGACCGCCAGGACGGCGACATCCAGCCATTGCGAGGGGGTCATCGAATTCATCGGAGCCCACCCTCGTCGCCGACCAGCATCATGGCCTCGTCCAGCTCTCGGACGTCGGTGGTGTCCCAGGGGACTGCCCAGCCGGCGACGTCGAGCACCGCGGAGATCACCTGGCCAGTGAATCCCCACACCAGCATCTGGTTCAACAGAAACGCCGGTCCGGACCAACGGCGGCCCAGGTCGCCGCGGTACACCATCAGTCGGTTCGCCGGATTGACGAAGGCGCGCACCGGAACCCGCGACACGATCGCAGTTTCCGTCTCGTTGACGACGGCAACCGGCCCGGGATCCGGCGAATAGGCCAACACCGGGACGACCTCGTACTGCGAGGGTGCGATGAACGCGCGCGCCAGCGTGGCCAGGGGATGCAGCCGGCTGACGTCGATCCCGGTTTCTTCGTGGGCCTCCCGCAAGGCGGTGGCCACCGGGCCGGCGTCGCCGGGATCGGCCGCGCCGCCGGGGAACGCCGCTTGCCCCGCGTGATGGCGCAGTGTCGAGGCGCGGACGGTCAGCAGCAGATCCGCGTCGTCGGGAATGCGGCCGTTCGCCGGGCCGGACTCCGGTCCCGAGAACAACACCAGCACGGCCGCTTCGCGGTCGTCGCCGGGCGATGACGACTGGGCGGCGGCTCTGGCCTCGGTCAACATCGCCAGCACGTCGGGCGGCAGTCGACGGCGATATGCGTCAGGGATCTGATCGACGTTGTCAACCAGCGGGCGCAGCCAAGACGGGCAGACGCCAGGCGTCTGAGGCGGAGTCCCCCGCGAGCAGGTGGGGTCTCCGCTCCGGAGGGGAGTACCCCCAGCACTCACCGGCGCCTCCCTCTATTCGCCTCATCCCGTGCCGTTTCCCACCGCAGCCGCGATCTCGTCGGCACTCGCGAAATCGCGCAGCAGCGTTTGCGCAACGCTACCGTCCGGTCGCAGGACAAGCGTCGCGGGCACCACGTTTGGGACGCGCAGCGCCGCCGGGATCAGGCGCCGCCCGTCCTGCAGGGTCGGCAGCCGAACGCCCAACTCCGCCAACCGCAGCAATGCCGCGGTCTCGTTCTCGTCTTGATGCACCGTCACCACCATCACGTCGGGTCCGACACGTCGTTGATAGTCGGCCATCGCCGGAAGTTCGGCGGTGCACGGGGCGCACCAATACGCCCACAGATTGAGGACCACCCGGCGGCCGGCCAGCGCGCGGGCGACATCGACCACCGAACCGTCAGCGGCGCATTCGGCCGTCACGCCCTGTAGCGCCGCGGCCCCCGGTCCGCTGAAACCCGGAGCGGCGGCGGGGCAAGGCGGCAGGTCGGCACGCTGGCGGGGACCCGCCAGCGCCGCGGGTGTGTCGGCGTCGCGGTGTTCGCGCGCGGCCGGCGCCTGGTCGGTGGCCACCGTCGAGGTCGTCGCGGAGTCGTCACGCAACTCGGCCACCAGCGCCGCCGTCAACGCTGCCACCACCGCCAGAATCGCAATGGTCCAGCGGGTCGTCGGCGTCAAGTCTGCTGCACCCGTATCACAGCCCCACGAGGGCCAGCAGGTGCTCCTTTTCGGGACCCTGCACGAGGGCCGCGGCGAGCAACGGTTCGGTGGGACCCAGGCCGAACGACGGGCAATCCTTGGCCAGCACGCAGACACCGCAGGCAGGTTTGCGGGAGTGGCACACGCGGCGGCCGTGGAAAATCACTCGATGGCTCAACATGGTCCACTCGCTGCGTTCGATCAGTTCGCCGACGGCGTGCTCGACCTTGACCGGATCCTCCTCGGCGGTCCACCGCCACCTGCGCACCAGCCGCCCGAAATGGGTGTCGACGGTGATTCCCGGGACGCCGAACGCGTTGCCCAGGATCACGTTGGCGGTCTTGCGTCCCACGCCGGGCAGCGTCACCAGTTCGGCGAGTGTCGACGGCACCTCGCCGCCGAACCGTTCGACCAAGGCCTGCCCAAGACCGATGAGTGAAGACGCCTTGTTGCGGAAGAAACCAGTGGGACGGATGAGGTTTTCGAGTTCGGCCCGATCGGCTTTCGCGTAATCCAGCGCCGACGGGTATCGCTTGAATAATGCCGGCGTCGTCAGGTTGACGCGTTTGTCGGTGCTCTGCGCCGACAGGATGGTGGCCACCGTCAGCTCCAGCGGCGTGGTGAAATCCAACTCGCAGTGCGCATCCGGAAATGCTTGCGCCAGTGCGCGATTCATCCTGCGCGCCCGTCGCACCAAGCCGACTCGGGTCTCCTCAGTGAAGCGCCGCGCGACGATACCGCCGGGTGCCGCCGGCTTGGACTTCGAGCGCCCGGATGCCTTTGCCGCTGTCACCTACGACAGCGTACTGATTTCGTAATCTCACCGAGACCCCGTGTTGATACAAGGCCATGTTTACTCTCCTTGTGTCATGGTTGCTGGTGGCCTGCGTTCCCGGGCTTTTGATGCTCGCGACGCTCGGTCTGGGGCGTCTGGAAAAGATGCTTGCCCATGACACCGTCACCGCGAGCGACGTCGATGAGTTCCTCGATCACGCCGAGGCCGTGGATATGCATACGTTGGCGCTTGAAGGCATGCCCGAGGCTCTGGAATACCTGCATCGGCGCCAGGCCGGGCGGCTCGCCGATTCCCCGGCATTGGGGCCTAACACCGCGCCGCGTCACGGCGCGCCGTTGTTTGCGACCGCCTTCGGCGACCAAGATGGGGCCGGATTACCGACGCGAATACGTACTCAATCGCATGTCAATCCGCAGTTTCGGGGGACTAGACACGCCAATCGTGTGTAGCGTTGGCACGTTGGACACACTGGTTTACCTCTACACTCGTCACGCGGGCAGGGGTTAGCCTGCCATATCACGTCGTTTGAGAGCTGAAGAGGCAAAGTGGACGAGGTCCTGGCAAGGGCAGGAATCTTCCAGGGGGTTGACCCCAACGCGGTCGCAGCACTGACCAAGCAACTGACACCCGTCGACTTCCCCAGAGGACACACGGTTTTCGCCGAGGGAGAGCCGGGCGATCGCCTCTACATCATCACTGCGGGCAAGGTCAAGATCGGTCGCCGCTCGCCAGACGGCCGGGAGAACCTGCTGACGATCATGGGCCCGTCGGACATGTTCGGCGAGTTGTCGATCTTCGACCCGGGTCCGCGGACTTCCAGCGCGACCACGATTACCGAGGTCCGCGCGGTGTCGATGGACCGCGACGCGCTGCGGGCATGGATCGCGGATCGCCCGGAGATCGCCGAACAACTGCTGCGGGTGCTCGCGCGACGGCTGCGCCGTACCAACAACAATCTCGCCGACCTCATCTTCACCGACGTGCCCGGCCGGGTGGCCAAGCAGCTGCTGCAGCTCGCCCAGCGTTTCGGCACCCAGGAAGGTGGCGCGATGCGGGTCACCCACGATTTGACCCAGGAGGAGATCGCGCAGCTGGTGGGTGCTTCCCGGGAGACGGTGAATAAGGCACTGGCCGATTTCGCCCACCGCGGCTGGATCCGTCTGGAGGGCAAGAGCGTGCTGATTTGCGACTCCGAACGGCTGGCCCGCCGAGCGAGGTAACCCGACGACGATGCGGTCCGCGAAGCGGACCGAGGAGGAGCCGGGCAATCAGGCCAAGCGCGCGCGGAGCGCGGGCGCAACCGAGCGAGAATCCAACCCCGAGCGAGGTAGCCCCGAGCGCGTCTACGTCGAAATCAACGCTACCGACACGGCCTCTCGAACTTCTCCGCGCTGGCGTTGATCTCGGCGTGCACTAGCGGCGCAGATAGTCCAATTGCGCCTGAACAGACCATTCGGCGACGTCCCAGAGTTTCTCATCCACGTCGACATAGACGTGCTCGACGATCTGGCGAGCGGTCGCGTCAGCGCCTAGGTCCGCCAGTGCCGCGCGGACCTGCTGCAGCCGCTCCTCCCGGTGGGTCAGGTAGCCCGACGCGACGGCTCCCAGGTCGGCGAGCTCCGGACCGTGCCCGGGCAACACCGTGCGCCGGCCGAGGCCGCGCAGTCGCCGCAGCGACTCCAGGTAAGCGGCCAGGCTGCCGTCTTCCTTGTCGATGACGGTGGTCCCGCGACCCAGCACGGTATCCGCCGTGAGCACGGCGTCGTCGAGGACGAACGACAGCGAATCCGCGGTGTGGCCCGGGGTCGCCAGCACTGTGATTTTCAGGCCCGCCGCATCAATGACCTCGCCATCGATCAGCTCGCTGCCCAGGCCGCGTAAGAACCCACTACCCGCTGACCGCACCGTCGCGCCGGTCAGCTCGACCAGCTTGTCGATGCCGTCCGTATGGTCGGAGTGCCGATGGCTAATCAGCACCAGCGCGATTCGACCGACGGCGGCGACTCGGGCGATGTGTTCGTCGTCGTCGGGCCCGGGGTCCACGATGACCAGCTCGTCGCTGCCCGGTCCGCGTAGCACCCAGGTGTTCGTGCCCTCGAGCGTCAGCAAACCGGGGTTATCGGCCAGCAGCACCGACGCAGTGTCGGTGACTGCCCGCAACCGACCGTACGCGGGATGGGTCAACGACTCGACAGCCTCGCTCACAACCGTCAGCCGACCTCCACGATCAACTCGACTTCCACCGGCGCGTCCAGTGGTAGCTCCGAGACGCCGACCGCCGAACGCGCATGCGCTCCTTTGTCGCCGAACACCTCGGCGAGCAGCTCGGACGCCCCATTGACGACGCCAGGCTGGCCATTGAAACCCGGGGCGGAGGCGACGAAGCCGACGACTTTGACCACCTGCGTCACGGCGTCGATGCCCACCAGCGAGTCCACCGCGGCAAGCGCGTTGAGCGCACAGATCCGCGCCAACACCTTGGCTTCCTCCGGGCCGACTTCGGCGCCGACCTTGCCGGTGCGCGCCAGCTTTCCGCCTTCGATCGGCAGCTGACCCGCGGTGTAGACCAGGTTGCCTGTGCGCAGCGCCGGTACATAGGCGGCCAGCGGCGCAACCGCTTGCGGAAGCACGACGCCAAGCTGCTCGAGCCGGGCCGAAACGCTCATCCCGAGCCCCCTACTTGGGGCGCTTCAAGTACGCGACGTGCTGTTCCCCGGTCGGCCCGGGCAGCACCGATACCAGCTCCCAGCCGTCGGCACCCCACTGGTCAAGGATCTGTTTGGTGGCATGCGTCAGCAGTGGGACGGTGGCGTATTCCCATGCGGTCGGTTGGCTCATGCCGCGAGCTTATCGGTCGCTGTTGGACGGCTCCGGTCCGGTGGCCGGCCCGATTGAAGCCGCCCCCCGATCTGCGGTGGACGTGGGGCGGTAGAGCTAGCATGCGTTGGTGACATCCACTTCTAGCGACGGTAATTCCGTCGGCTGGCCGGCGCGCTTGTCGAAGGCCCGCTTACATTTCGTGACCGGCAAGGGCGGCACAGGCAAATCGACCGTCGCGGCCGCGCTGGCGCTGACGCTGGCAGCTGGGGGCCGCAAAGTCCTGCTCGTCGAAGTCGAGGGACGCCAAGGGATTGCACAGCTCTTCGACGTCCCGCCCCTGCCCTACCAGGAGCTCAAAATTGCGACTGCCGAGCGAGGCGGCCAGGTCAATGCCCTGGCGATCGACATCGAGGCCGCGTTCCTGGAGTACCTCGACATGTTCTACAACCTCGGCATCGCGGGCCGGGCGATGCGGCGCATCGGTGCGATCGAGTTCGCGACGACGATCGCGCCCGGTCTGCGCGATGTGCTGGTCACCGGCAAGATCAAGGAATCGGTGGTGCGCGTCGACAAGGACAAGCGACCCGTCTATGACGCGGTTGTCGTCGACTCGCCGCCGACGGGTCGGATCGCGCGTTTCCTGGACGTCACCAAGGCGGTTTCGGATCTGGCCAAGGGCGGGCCGGTCTATTCGCAGAGCGAGAGTGTGGTGAACTTGCTGCACTCCGAGCAGACCGCCATCCATTTGGTCACCTTGTTGGAAGCGTTGCCGGTGCAGGAGACGCTGGAAGCCATCGAGGAGCTCGCGGAGATGGAGTTGCCGATCGGCAGCGTCATTGTGAACCGCAACATTCCGTCGTACCTCGATCCGCGCGACCTGGCAAAGGCCGCCGAGGGAGACGTCGACGCTGACTCGATACGGGCGGGGCTGGAGACAGCCGGGATCAAGCTCAACGACACCGACTTTGCCGGCCTGCTGACCGAGACCATCGAGCATGGGACCCGAATCGCCGCGCGCGCCGAGACCGCGCAACAGCTGGACGCGCTCAAGGTTGCGCGACTGGAACTGCCGGCGATCTCCGACGGTGTTGATCTCGGCAGCCTGTATGAGCTCTCGGAATCGCTTGCAGAACAGGGGGTTCGATGAGCGTCACGCCGAAAGTCCTTGATATGGCCTCGATTCTGGCCGACAGGACAAACAGGGTAGTCGTGTGCTGCGGCGCCGGTGGAGTGGGCAAGACCACGACCGCAGCTGCGATGGCGCTGCGAGCGGCCGAATATGGGCGCACTGTATGCGTTTTGACGATCGACCCGGCCAAGCGACTGGCGCAAGCCCTGGGAGTCAACGACCTCGGCAACACCCCGCAACGGGTGCCGCTGGCTCCCGAAGTCACCGGTGAGCTGCACGCGATGATGCTCGACATGCGTCGCACGTTCGACGAGATGGTGGTCCAATACTCCGGAGCTGGTCGGGCGCAAGCGATTCTGGACAACCAGTTCTACCAGACCGTCGCCACTTCGCTTGCCGGCACGCAGGAGTACATGGCGATGGAGAAGCTCGGACAACTGCTGAGCCAGGACCGGTGGGACCTGGTGGTGGTGGACACTCCCCCGTCACGCAATGCACTGGACTTCTTGGATGCACCAAAACGACTGGGCAGCTTCATGGATAGCCGATTGTGGCGGCTGCTACTGGCGCCGGGTCGAGGCATCGGGCGATTGGTGACCGGCGCAATGGGTTTGGCGATGAAGGCGATCTCCACCGTGCTCGGTTCCCAGATGCTGGCCGATGCAGCGGCATTCGTGCAATCACTGGACGCCACTTTTGGCGGCTTCCGCGAAAAGGCCGATCGCACTTATGCGCTACTCAAACAGCAGGGTACACAATTTGTGGTGGTGTCGGCCGCCGAACCCGACGCGCTGCGCGAGGCGACCTTCTTTGTCGACCGGCTGTCGCAGGAAGGGATGCCGCTGGCGGGGCTCGTCCTGAATCGCACGCACCCGACGCTGTGTTCGCTGCCGGTCGAGCGGGCCATCGACGGAAGCGAGGAGTTGGACGCCGAAAAGGATTCGGACGCCGCGTCGCTGGCCTCGGCCGTCCTGAAAATCCATGCCGACCGCGGTCAAACCGCCAAGCGGGAGGTCAGGTTGCTATCCCGATTCACCGGAGCGAACCCTCACGTGCCGGTCATCGGGGTTCCGTCGCTGCCGTTCGACGTTTCGGACTTGGACACGCTGCGCGCGCTCGCGGACCAGATCACCGCGGTCGGCGACGATGCGGCCCGCGCATCGGGCAGCTGAGGAGCCGACCAATCCCGAATCCGTCGGCGACGACGCGGCCCGCGCTGCGGGCAGCTGAGGAGCCGACCAATCCCGAATCCGTCGGCGACGACGCCGCCTGGGCTGCGGGCACCTGACAACCCGGCGTTTTGAGGGCACGCCGGTTCTGGCTGCGGGCTCTTATTTGACGCCAGACCGGCCTGTGCGGCACGGGTGGATTGTCACCACCGGATTTCTCTCGCGTACAGGGCAGCTCGAATTGAACATGAGCGATCGTCTATTGGACAAGATCCAACCAAGCTCACCGAACCAGGCGGCTGTAACAGAAAAGTAATGATGGGGAGCTGATCTTCAGGGATCGCCAGGAATCGATCGTTATAACGGCAGGATCAGCCGATGCTGCGGTTACGGCGCTTGTCGAAGAAGTCCGCCCACGAAATAACCTCGGGGTGCTGCTTGAGCAGGGCCCGGCGCTGGCGCTCGGTCATGCCGCCCCACACCCCGAATTCGACCTTGTTGTCCAACGCGTCCGCGCCACATTCTTGCATCACCGGGCAATGACGGCAGATCACCGCCGCCTTGCGCTGGGCGGCGCCCCGGACAAACAGTTCGTCGGGATCAGTGGTCCGGCACAGTGCTTGCGAGACCCATGCAATCCGCTCTTCGGTCTCGACGCTGTGCAGTACCCCTTGTGCAGCCGCGATGTTCGTTCTGCGCGCGGTCGGCCGTGTTCCTGACACGAGCTGTTCCCTTCCTCCCGGCCGCTGGCTCACGGCCGCCCTCCTCAGGTGCAGACCCCTGCTGCGATCTACGCCACACTGTGCACATCGGTGTTATCTGAATCTCACCGTCTGTCTAAGTTAGGTGGTCAGGTGGCGATTGCGCAACAGTGCGATAACGGTTTTTTGGGACGCGCGTGCAGTCTCGTCCCCGAGAATACGGCCGACCGTAGGACGTCGCATCTCGAGCCGCTGACGGGACCGTGACGCAGACCCAAATTTTATATCGGGTCCGACCGCAATTTCGCTGGTCACGGCATGGCGGAGCTTTTTCGCAACTCGCGGCATCGCCAGGTCACCGGGGGCGGCTACCCTAGTACGCATGTCAGACCGCCCTCCGGCCGCCCTCACGCTTATCAAGCTTGCCGGGTGCTGCTTGTTGGCCAGCGTGGTCGCCACCGCATTGATGTTCCCGCTGGTAGGCGGCGTTGGACTGATGTCCAATCGGGCCTCTGAGGTCGTCGCCAACGGCTCGGCCCAACTCCTCCAGGGTGAGGTGCCGGCGGTGTCGACGATGGTCGACAAGAAGGGCAACGTAATCGCGTGGCTGTATTCGCAGCGCCGGTTCGAGGTACCCACCGACAAGATCGCCAACACAATGAAGCTGGCGATCGTATCGATCGAGGACAAGCGGTTCGCCGACCACAACGGGGTGGACTGGAAGGGCACCCTGACGGGGTTGGCCGGCTACGCGTCCGGCGACGTCGGCACGCGCGGCGGTTCGACCATCGAACAGCAGTATGTAAAGAACTACCAGCTGCTGGTCACCGCCCAAACCGACGCCGAGAAGCGCGCGGCCGTCGAAACCACCCCCGCGCGCAAGCTGCGCGAGATCCGGATGGCGCTCACGCTGGACAAAACGTTCAGCAAGCCCGAGATCTTGACCCGCTACCTCAATCTGGTCTCGTTCGGCAACAACTCGTTCGGGGTGCAGGATGCCGCGCAGACCTACTTCGGCATCAACGCGTCCGACCTGAATTGGCAGCAGGCGGCCCTGCTGGCGGGCATGGTGCAGTCGACCAGCACGCTCAACCCGTACACCAATCCGGACGGAGCGTTGGCCCGGCGGAACCTGGTCCTGGACACCATGATCGACAACCTGCCGCAAGAGACCGACGCGTTGCGCGCCGCCAAGGCGGAGCCGCTGGGGATCTTGCCGCAGCCGAATGAGTTGCCGCGCGGCTGCATCGCGGCGGGCGACCGGGCCTTCTTCTGCGATTACGTGCAGGAGTATCTGTCCCGCGCCGGGATCAACAAGGAACAGGTAGCCAGGGGCGGCTACACGATCCGCACCACCTTGGACCCGGACGTGCAGGCTCCGGTCAAGTCGGCCATCGACAAGTACGCCAGCCCGACGCTGCCGGGCATCTCGAGCGTGATGAGCGTGATCGCGCCGGGCAAGGACTCCCACCACGTCATGGCGATGGCCTCCAACCGTAAATACGGGCTGGACCTCGATGCCGGCGAGACCATGCGGCCGCAGCCGTTCTCCCTGGTCGGCGATGGCGCGGGGTCCGTCTTCAAGATCTTCACCACGGCCGCGGCGCTGGATATGGGCATGGGCATCAACGCCACGCTGGAGGTCCCGGGCCGGTTTCAGGCCAAGGGCATGGGCAGCGGCGGGGCCAAGGGGTGCCCCAAGGACACCTGGTGCGTGATCAACGCCGGTAACTACCGGGGCTCGATGAACGTGACCGATGCGCTGGCCACCTCGCCCAACACCGCATTCGCCAAACTGATCCAGCAGGTCGGGGTAACACGCACCGTCGACATGGCCATCAAACTCGGGCTGCGCTCCTACGCCGATCCCGGCACTGCTCGCGACTACAACCCCGACAGCAACGAGAGCCTGGCCGACTTCGTCAAGCGGCAGAACATCGGCTCGTTCACGCTCGGCCCAATCGAAGTGAACGCGCTGGAGCTGTCCAACGTCGCGGCCACGCTGGCTTCCGGCGGCGTGTGGTGCCCGCCAAGCCCGATCGACAAACTGATCGACCGCAACGGCAACGAAGTCGCCGTCACCACCGAAACCTGCGATCAGGTGGTGCCCGAGGGTCTGGCGAACACGCTGGCCAACGCGATGAGTAAGGACGCGCTGGGCGCCGGCACGGCGGCCGGTTCGGCCGGCGCAGCCGGCTGGGACCTGCCGGTTTCCGGTAAGACAGGCACCACCGAGGCGCACCGCTCGTCCGGTTTTGTCGGTTTCACCAACCACTACGCGGCCGCCAACTACATCTACGACGACTCGACCACGCCGACGGATTTGTGCTCCGCTCCACTGCGGCATTGCGGCGAGGGCGACCTGTACGGCGGTAACGAGCCGGCGCGCACCTGGTTCACCGCGATGAAGCCGATCGCCACCAACTTCGGGCCGGTGCAATTGCCGCCCACCGACCCGCGCTACGTCGACGGCTCGCCCGCCTCACGAGTGCCGAGCGTCTCGGGCCTGGATGTGGACGCGGCACGCCAGCGCCTCAAAGACGCGGGCTTCCAGGTTGCCGACCAAACCAACTCGGTCAACAGCAGCGCCAAGTTTGGTGAGGTGGTCGGAACGACGCCCAACGGCCAGACGATTCCAGGGTCGATCATCACGATCCAGGTCAGCAACGGCGTGCCTCCAGCGCCTCCGCCGCCGCCGGAGGGTGGGCCGCCACCCCCGGTCGGATCGCAGGTGGTGGAAATCCCAGGGCTGCCGCCGATCACCATTCCGCTGCTGGCACCTCCGCCGCCGCCCGGAGCACCGCCTCCGTAGGATCTTAAAGCGCCAGATCGCGCTCTGAGTCGGCTACCGGCAGTAGGCTGCCTACCATGCCCGATGTTTTGCCCGCCCTGATACGCACCGGGGCTGTTGCGCTTGGGTCGACCGTCGCGGGCATCGGTTATGCCGCGCTCGTCGAGCGCAACGCGTTCGTGCTGCGAGAGATCACCATGCCCGTCCTGACGCCGGGCTCAACACCGCTGCGGGTGCTGCATATCAGCGATCTGCACATGCTGCCGAATCAGCGCCGCAAACAGGCCTGGCTGCGCGAACTGGTCAGCTGGGAGCCCGACCTGGTGGTCAACACCGGCGACAACCTTGCGCACCCCAAGGCTGTCCCTGCGGTCGTCCAGACCCTCGGCGACCTGTTGTCGCGGCCTGGCGTGTTCGTCTTCGGCAGCAACGACTATTTCGGGCCGCGGCTGAAGAACCCGTTGAACTACCTGACCAACCCGTCGCACCGGGTCCGCGGCGAACCGCTGCCCTGGCAGGATCTGCGGGCGGCTTTCACCGAGCGCGGCTGGCTCGACCTCACCCACACCCGGCGTGAGTTCGAGGTGGCCGGTCTGCAGATCGCCGCCGCGGGCGTGGACGACCCGCACATCGACCGGGACCGCTACGAGACGATCGCGGGCCCGGCCAGCGCGGCCGCGAACCTGCGGCTGGGCCTGACGCATTCCCCGGAGCCTCGGGTACTGGATCGCTTCGCCGCCGACGGTTACCAGCTGGTGATGGCCGGACATACCCACGGTGGGCAGCTGTGTCTGCCGTTCTACGGCGCTCTGGTGACCAACTGCGGCATCGACCGGTCCAGGGCCAAGGGACCGTCCCGTTGGGGCGCCAACATGCGATTGTATGTATCCGCAGGGATAGGTACCTCTCCCTTTGCGCCCGTGCGGTTCTGCTGCAGGCCGGAAGCGACCCTGCTGACGTTGATCGCCACCCCGATGGGCGACCGCGATTCCTCCAGGGACCTGAGCCGGTCGCAGCCAACTGCCTCGGTGCGTTGAACGATCTGACCCAGATCGTCACCCGCAGCCTGCCGCGCAGCTGGACGGATAACGCAATCCGGCTGATTCAGGCCGACGCCCGCCGCAGCGCCGACACCCACCTGCTTCGGTACCCGCTGCCGTCGGCCTGGTGCGCGGAGGTGGACGTCGCGCTGTACCTCAAAGACGAGACGACGCACATCACCGGCAGCCTCAAGCATCGGCTGGCGCGCTCGTTGTTCCTGTACGCGCTGTGCAACGGCTGGATCGGCGAGGGCACCACGGTTGTCGAGGCGTCGTCGGGTTCGACGGCGGTGTCGGAGGCGTACTTCGCGGCACTGCTGGGGCTGCCGTTCGTCGCCGTGATGCCGGCGGCAACCAGCGCGGCCAAGGTTGCGCTGATCGAATCGCAAGGCGGCCGTTGCCATTTCGTGCCGGACTCGAGTCGGGTGTACGCCGAGGCCGAGCGTGTCGCCCGAGAGACGGGTGGGCACTACCTGGACCAGTTCACCAACGCCGAGCGCGCCACCGACTGGCGGGGCAACAACAACATCGCCGAGTCGATCTACGAGCAGATGCGCGACGAGAAGTACCCCGTCCCGGAATGGATCGTGGTCGGTGCGGGCACCGGCGGAACCAGTGCGACCATTGGGCGCTACATCCGCTACCGGCGGCACGCGACCCGGTTGTGCGTCGTCGACCCCGAGAACTCCGCGTTCTTCCCGGCCTACGCCGAAGAGCGATACGACATCGTCATGCCCACGTCATCGCGCATCGAGGGCATCGGCCGGCCGCGGGTCGAGCCGTCGTTTCTGCCTGGGGTGGTGGACCGCATGGTCGCGGTCCCCGACGCGGCGTCTATCGCCGCTGCTCGCCACGTCAGCGCCGTTCTGGGGCGCCGGGTGGGGCCGTCGACGGGCACCAACCTGTGGGGCGCCTTCGGCCTGCTGGCCGAGATGGTCGCCGGCGGCCGCGGCGGTTCGGTGGTCACGCTGCTCGCCGACAGCGGCGACCGCTACGCCGACACCTATTTCAGCGACGAGTGGGTCAGCGCGCAGGGACTCGATCCCAGCGGCCCCGCCGCGACGCTGGTCGAATTCGAACGAGATTGCCGATGGTCTGGCCTTCAGCCTGCGGTTTCGCCAGCCGACGGGCCGGTGCGATAGGCTGTCGTGGCTTCAAGCGGGGTGTGGCGCAGCTTGGTAGCGCGCTTCGTTCGGGACGAAGAGGCCGTGGGTTCGAATCCCGCCACCCCGACCAATGTAGTCGCAGCTAAACGACTTACAGAGCGTTACTAAGAAGTTTGCCCAGCGTACCGGGTACGTCTTCTCGTGCGGATTCACTGTCGGTAGTGGCACTTGCGGGCCGTTTGAGTGCCGCTGTGCGGGCTTTCCGCAGTTCACGTGCGGGTAGGGGTGGAGGTTACCTAGGCCCGGTTAACTAAGCCCTCTGCGTAACCCCCAATGATGAGCGGCGGTTTGCATTTTCCAACATGGCGAAGCTCGTTTGCACTGATTCCCGCTCCCAGCATTGCAGGGGAAGCTGTCGGGTATCCGTCGCCGTCGTACATGGGGCCACCACCACCCGGCCACGGAGGATTGTAGGTCTGGCACATGTATTCGGTCGCTTCGTCGGGTGACATCGTCGGGTGGGCCTCGATGACTTCCTGAACTATTCCCGATAGGCATCTGACAAACTCGGGGAAACTCCGGTAGTCAGGGTCGGTCTCCACCTCCCCAATGAGCCTTACGCGGTAGACGGATCGCGGTGTGCCCTCTTGATCTTCTCGTAAGGCCGCAAAGGCGCGGGCGGCTTTCAAATCGCTGACGGCGTAGACGTACCAGTCCTGGGAATATGAGGCCTCCTCGCCAGGGGGGATGCCGAATAGGTCTGCGCGATACCACACGGTCACGTCAGTGGATGCGGTGTCGTCGTCCATCAGTTCGCGCCAAGCCGGGAAGTGGGCCGCTTATCGACACAGAGTCTCCATCGCGCGATACGTCGCTCATGCCGGTAGCTAATCCGTCAGCGCCAACCCGTCCTCCCACGCCTGACACAGCCTCTGCGCCGCTACCCGCGAACGCTCCTTGCACGGCTCCCGCGGGGCGGTGGTCCCCGCCTCCCACGGAAACTCTGCCGATCCAGGGAGCGGGTGAACGAAGTACTCGCGGTCCTCGTCGCCCGTCGCCCGATAATCGTCGCCGTGCTTCATCCAAATCAGGGTTTCGCTCATGGTTACAGTGTGCCGCACGGGCGTTGGATCTCATCGCTGGCCACCGCGAGTGCCGCCGTCCACTGGCCGAGGTG